>DAOWHF010000131.1:0-5518 GCA_030641565.1 Methylomarinum sp. | reverse complement strand
TGATAAACCTTATTTAACAACAGATACAATTACAAATATCGTTTCGGATAATGAAACAACTGCACTTTATAAGAAAGTCAAAAAGAAAGAGCTTTCGGCCTATAGCCTTAATAGAGTTTTTGAGCATGTATTAGCTTCGGGTAAGACATTTATTAGCAACAAGCTTATAGTTGACTCTCATACATTTGAATTACCAGAGGATTTCCCTCCACTCTCCTCGTTTTTAGGTGTTCCTATATTCTACGGTAAGGAGTTTATTGGTATATACGGTATTGCCAACCGAGAGGATGGGTACGATGAAAGCATTCTAAACTTTTTGAGATCAGTTGATACGACTTTGGGTGTAATTATTCATTCAAAAAGGATGTTAGATGCAGATGTACGTAACAAAGAAAGTCTTATTAAGACCAAAGATATTGCTGAGCGGGCTAACCAAGCTAAATCAGAGTTTCTTTCTAGTATGAGTCATGAATTACGCACACCGATGAACGCGATACTTGGGTTCTCTCAGCTTATGGAGTATGACGAAAGTCTAACTGATGAAAATAAGGAAAATGTAGATGAAATTTTAAAGGCTGGTTATCATTTATTAGATCTAATCAATGAGGTATTAGAATTATCAAAGATTGAATCTGGGGACATGAATTTAACATTAGAGCCCGTAGAGGTTAGCTTGGTCGTTGAAGAATGTCTAAATTTGATTAAACTTTTAGCTGAAAAGCGTTCAATCCAGTTAAATTACACTGAATTGAAAGGTGCAGTGATGCTCGTTGATCGGACTCGCTTAAAACAAATCATTATTAATTTACTATCAAATGCCGTTAAATATAATAGAGACCAAGGTTCAATTTCTATTTCTGTAAATAAAATCAATGAAGATCTATTAAGATTGACAGTGACTGATACAGGAAAGGGCTTAACTGAGGACCAACTAACAAAAATATTTCAGCCTTTTGAGCGCTTAAATGCAAAAAATTCTACTATTGAAGGGACAGGAATTGGCCTTACAATTAGTAAACAAATTATAGAGGCTATGAATGGCAATATTAGTGTAACTAGTACCCTAGGATCAGGGAGCAGTTTTTGTGTTGACTTACCTTGCAGTATTTCAAAAGAAACATCATAGATGTGAACATTAATTGTACTGGCTCAGATACCGTCTTAAAATGCACCCTGCACCTTTCAGCTGCTCTTCAAATACTCATCTTTCAATTGCATATAATGTTTATAAGAGTATTCTAAAAACTCTTTTTCAGAATCTTTTAAGGGACGCACTTGTTTAGCCGGTGCGCCCACATATAAATAGCCGCTTTCCAATGTTTTTCCTGGGGGCACTAAGGCACCCGCACCCAGCATCACATAATCTTCCAATACTGCATCATCCATAATAATCGCGCCAATGCCCACTAAGCAATAATCACCAACTGTACAAGCATGTACCACAGCCCTATGCCCAATCGTCACGCCTTTACCTATTTTTAAAGGATGGCCTTCCGTCGAATAATCCCCTGCATGAGAGACATGTAACACCGAGCCATCCTGAACATTAGTCCCCGTGCCAATACTAATACTTTCTACATCGCCTCTAATAACCGTTGTTGGCCAAACAGAAACGTCATCATCCAGCGTTACATCACCAATAACAACCGCACTATCATCAATATAAACGTTTTTTCCAACAACTGGCTGTTGGCTTTTAAATGGTTTTATCATCACAATCCCTCCTAATATTTATTATAATGATACAACATCTGTTTAAACTGAGGTTGATATGGCTCTACTTGATGGTATTAAAAGACAACTTCGTTCGGTTATCGAATGGAAAAACCCGCCTGCAGACGTTTTACTCTCTCAGTGGTCAGAAAATGGCGATGAACTAAAAAACGCCTCAAAGCTTATTGTAGGACCAGGTCAAGGCTGTATTTTTGTTTATGAAGGCAAGGTGCAATCGATTATTGAAGAAGAATGCTTAATTGATCTTAAAACCGCTAACATCCCCTTCTGGACCACTGTCAAAAAGTTTATGCAATTCTTTGATAGTGAACATAAAGTGGGAATTTACTTCTATAAAAAAAGCAAAATTCTGGATCAAAAATGGGGTACCACCTCCCCTATAAAATACGATGACCCTAAATATAAATTTCCTATTAGTTTAAAAGCTTATGGAAATTACAGTTATCGAATTTATGATCCAAAAGATTTCTTTGTCAACGTAGTCGGCAGTCACACTGATTTTTATGTGGATGATTTCAGAAATGTCATGTCTGCCCGCATCATTCATCCCATTAGTGATTACCTGGCTGAAAGTAAGTTCAGCTATGCAGAAGTTGATGCTAATCGAGAAGAAATAGCGCGTGGTATCTCCATCAAGTTATCTATGGCATTTCGTAAACTCGGCTTTGATATTACCGATTTTAGAATCGAAGGCACCGACTTTGATGAAGACACCTTAAAACGTATTAACCGAATTGCCGATTTAACCGCAGAAGCTCAAGCGGCTAAAGCAGTTGGGCTTGATTATGCCAAAGTACAACAATTAGAAGCCATGCGTGAAGCAGCCAAAAATGAAGGCGGCGGCGCAGGTATTGGCATGGGAATGGGGGCCGGAATTGGTTTAGGCCAAACCATGGCGCAAACCATGACCGAGCAGAATACAGCACAACCACAAGCTAAAGCTGATGACCCTATGGCAAAATTATCACAACTAAAAAAGATGTTTGAGGCTGAGCTGATCACCGAACAAGAGTATTCCAGTAAAAAACAAAGCATTCTGGATCAAATGTAACATGGCTAGATGTCATTCCTGCTCAGCACCTTTACCCGCAAACATCAATCGCTGTCGCTATTGCAATGTACGAAATGATGTTGATCTGCACGGTAAACACCAATACAGTATTAAAACCAGACAGTCTGATCGTATTTGCCCGCATTGTGACACTGAGTTACAAACCGTCAAATTAAATATTGATGGTGCTTTTTATATAGAACGCTGCAAAACATGTTTTGGCTTATTTTTTGACCCTGGCGAAATTGAAACCTTACTTGAAAGTAGCGTTTCCAATGTCTTCAATATCAATTTAAAACTGATAAAAAACATTAATAAAGACCGTTACCAAAGACATCAAGCGGTTAAATACGTTAAATGTCCTGTTTGTAGAGTTCTTATGAACCGAGTCAATTTTGGCCACCGTAGCGGTGTGATTATAGATCGTTGTTCAAAACATGGTGTTTGGGTTGATAGCGGTGAAATCACCCATTTAATGGAGTGGAAAAAAGCCGGTGGTGAATTGTTAAACGCCCAAAACCAAGAAAAGACCAAGCACAAGAAGAAAACGCCTCACCCCATGCCCGACTATCAAAGGGATAACCATTATCAACAACCTAAAAGCATGGAAACAGAGCTATTTGATAGCATTTCCTCTCTTGTCTATAAACTTTTTGGCTAGTCAAAGGACTACTAGTGCTCCGACAATTTTGGTTTGATGGGCGCTTCATGCTATCTCAATCACTACATCATAATCGTTAAATTAAGTTTTTCGTAGCCTTGCTGTAACAAAGCGGAATCAAGGCTACATTGACTTACTTTCTTCAATAAAAAACAATTCAGCATGGCTTATTGCTTGCGTAGAATTGATCAGTTTAGTCAGTCGACACCGCCTAAGCAGCTTCTTTTGCTTAATAAAAATAAACTCACCTAGCTCATAATCCCCCGTTTTATAGACCAGACTATCAACCTCTTTTAACCCTTCTATCCTAGGCAATAAAATCCCCCAACGTCCATGTTCTTTATCATTCGGGCGATAGGTATAAACCGAGTCAGACTCAAAACCAATCACTTCAACGCCTAACCGAACAGCACCACTCTGTAGTTGCTCCAACCGCCTAATAATTGTAATTTCCAGTCGCTCTGAATCATTTAAAACCAGCCCAAGGACATCACCCAATTTTACTCTATTGGCTTTATCGGCCCAGCATAATGCATAACCCTTAATACTACTGTTAATTAAAGTGACATCACTGGTCTCTACATTTTCAATCAAACTATTTCTATCAGAATGCGTTGAATCCCAAACATCCATATCCGCTGAAAACCCTGAACTCAGCTGAAAAATATTTTTGATTTGCTCATTTTTTTTAATATCATCTTTAAGCTCGCTTTGCTTCTGGTGCATGTGCTCATATCCTTTAGAAAGCAACGCCCAATCCTGAACCTTTTCATGTTTAACTTCTACTTTAACCTCACCATCTTTGGCGCGAAGATAACTACTTAGATAATCAAAGCCTGCAATCCCAGTGGAAACACCTGTCTCATCAATACGGGTAAACTTTCTTGCTTGAGTCCCGCCTAATGACTTAATCACTCTTATCAATAAGGCTTTATTTAAGCCCTCTATAAGACCAAGACCAGATTCACCTTGCCTTAAACTCTGATAAATATGTTTAGCCATGCTCACTGTTTCTATAGATCGTGTAGCAGCATTCAACTGATAATTATTTAACCTTGCAACAGGCCTAGGCTCACAATCCTTATCGAGATCAAATACAACATTATCGCTTTCACTGCTAATATTGACTTGAGCAACATATTTCCCAAGAAAGTTAAAAACAACCTTCATGTCCCTTGCTCTAAACTGATTAGGATTAGAAAGACTAAAAACTATGATTTGTTTAAATATCGTGGCGATGGTTTCATCTTGCACTCCAAACCGAACTAATGAAGCATCCAATACAGCCTCTTTTTCAGCCACAAAATAGATCTGATAACACAACAACCAAAAACCTTTGCTAGGCAAACGATAAACAGCCGTCATTTTTAAATAAGCCTGAGCCAAGGAAAATAAAGCCTGATACCAGGAATAGGCTTTAACCTCCTTATCATCTATTGTTTTTGCTACAAAACATAAACTTCGAGCAAGCCCTAGATAACTCCATGCAATCAACTCTAGCTCTCTACTTTCTTCCTCCGGCAAAGGAAAAGCCATGTCATCCTGTTCTTTATCAACACGATTAACAATTTGTTTAATACACGTACAAATTTTTTCCAGAAAAATAATACGTTGCTGTACGGGAATTTGAGTTTTATTTAATGTTTCAATTAAAGAGTACATTTTTTTAACAGACTCGGCATAATCATCCAATACCATTAAGCTATTCAACCAATCCGTTAACGCCTCTTCACTTAATACAAAAGGAATTTTAAAATTTTCTACCTCTTCTGCTATCTTGAACCTGGCATTTTCCATTGAGCTCTTACCCTCCAAAGAACATTCTTTTATAAAATCCAAAACTGACATTTTCTTGTCTGCTATACTCGTAAAAAATAAAATGAGACATAGATCACAATATTGACTAAAATATATTGTAATACACTAATATTTGATAACAAGATCACTGTAGCTTTGTGCAGTTACGAATCCATGGCAACTACGAACGAAGTATCAATACCCTTTTTTAACTGATAGGGCGCCTACTGTCCACTCATATTGAACGCAACAATAAAAAAATCTTAACTCGCACC
>DAOWHF010000001.1:0-2384 GCA_030641565.1 Methylomarinum sp. | reverse complement strand
TTTGGTACTTTAAACGGTGTAGTGATGTTTACTTTTATACCGTTTAAGTGGTTATTTAATGGATTTATGGCCTTTATTATTTGGGCTTGGTTCATACTCTTGACTTACCTAAACGAATCGTACTGAGCATCAATTTCATCGCTATACTTGAGCTGATCCGCTTCTGACATAGTGTTTACTAATTCGGTTAGCTCTTCTGCTGATTTGCATTGTTCGATTTGTGCCAAAAGGTCTTGGTTATCAAACTTTGTCATTTTTTCATTCCAAGCCGTTACTATTTTTTCACGGTCCCCGTCTTTGAATTTTTTAACGAATTTTTTTAAGCCATTAAACTCATCGACTGTTTTAGCGGAATTTATTTTATTGATTAATTCATCAGCGGTTAGATTGTGGCCGCCATCGTTCGCTAGTTCATCTTTATTATCCATAACAGATTTCCAGCTAGATTCACCATCGTTAATGGCGCCAAATATTCCTCTTAAATCGACAAGTTGAGAAGGGGAGCACTGGTCGATTGGGTGACCTAGATATTCAACCAATGATGTAGCATTAACGCCGATGGTGGCGAAAGCATCAACCAACTTCTTTCTCTCCGAATCAGGATCTTCGGATGCTTTGTTAATCCTTACTTGCTTAATTATTGCTTCTGCTTCGTCGCATATATCGCCAGGCAAAACCCTTAGCCCTAAATTTCTTATTGCTTTAGAGATCATTGCTCCTCGCTTGTTTAGCATGTCGTCATCTTTTGCTACAACGGTATAAGTCTTATATCCATTGCTATTGTTTCTTACACTGATAAAACTTCCATCATCAGAAGGCTTGCTTCTTTCAACGGTTTTTGTAACTTTTACATCCAGTGGGTAGGTAACATTACTTTCTAGGTCTGTAACAGAAACTCTATGGATTTCCTTATCGTCATCTTCAAATATCATGGTTGATTCAATCAGGACGTTTTTCATGCAGCGTAATGCAACTTCAACAAAACGAATACCAAGCCCCTCGACACCGTTTCCTATGGGCTTTTTATAGTATGCACTTTTATTGTTAGCAAAAGATGGTCTGCTACACTCTTTAAGTATATCTGCCCTCACTTGATCCCAGTTTCTAGGATTCCGCATTGCCATGATATACCTGCTTTCAATCATGGCTTTAGCTTGAGCGGCTATGGCTGTTGATGCAGTTTCTACTACAGCCATAGTTTGCGATGTACCTGAGAAACTTTCTTGTGTTGATAGTGTGTTTGCGCCGTGCATAACTTTACCTATTTTTATTTGCGTTAATATCGTTTTTTATTTTGTTTATCAGCGATTCAAATTCATTGACTCGTTCATCTATCATTTTGAACTCGCTTTCAAATTCACTTGAATGGACACGCTTAACAAATAATTGATTATCTATTGGGAAATCGTTACAGAAACTGATGAAATCAAGCCAGTCCTTCTGTGTTTCCTTCAGGTTAAATATAATTTGCCACTTATATGCAGCATCAAAAGACTTGCTTTGTAATGTTTTGTAGTGCGTTGATGCTATAACGCTTTTTATTTCTATAATTCCATTGCCAACAATTCCATCAGGAGAACAGCCAGTAAATCCATTGTGAAAAAATCCCCCGTTATCTACAAAGCACCTATATTTATTTTCATATAGATCACGGGCAATAGGTTCTTGTTCATGGCCTCGTGCCATGTGGCTATTTGAATAACCGCTTTTTATTACTGTTCCTGTTAAGTGATTAATTGCTATATCAACAGCTAGGTTTTTTGCCGGGTCTCCAAATTCTTTGCCAAAATGAGCCATCACCTTTGCGATAGCTGAACCCGTTAATTTTCCTGCTCTAGCTTGTATCCATTCATCACTATTTTGCTCTATATCAAGAAATGTTGGCTTAGATACGGCGCCATTATTGTTAATAATATCCGGCTGTATATCCCAAATATCATCACCTGAAAACATGATTAACCCGCCTTTTTTACGGTTTCAGCTGAACAACTGACTAATAAACCTGATAACTCTTTAGGTAATACGTTGTCCATGAAATGCGTGGCCACAGCATTATCTGATACACCATCGTGAATCATTTTTTCTAAAGTAAAAGTGATTTGAACAGCGTGCTTGCCGTTAACTGGCTGCTGAACTGACTTGATAAGGGTAACAGTCGCCCGTTGTTGTGTTTCGGCTTCTGCTCTATTCTCTACCAATGGAGTAACTTCCGTGGTTTGCTCAGCAATAACTTTTTCTTCGGCTTTTTTATCCGTTTCAGCCTGTTGTGAGGCCAAGGCATCAGCAACCGCTTTTTGTTTATCCGCTTCAATTTTCTCAGCGACTGCTTCTTTTTTGGCAACTTCAATTAATAGCAGTTCTTCAGCCCTGGCGATAAAAGCACT
>DAOWHF010000318.1:0-10698 GCA_030641565.1 Methylomarinum sp. | reverse complement strand
CCAATGTAGCGTGTGTTGGTGGCTCTTGGATGGCACCTGCTGATCTTGTTGATGCAGAAGACTGGGATGAGATTAAACGCCTAACTGTTGAAGCTGTTCAAATAGCTAATAGCTAATACTATGCAATCAAAAAAGCCTCTGATAACAGAGGCTTTTTATGTTTATCTAAAATTATTCTAGGTAGCTCCTAGAAAGGTACATCATCAAAGTCATCCAGGCTACTTGGGCTATTACCTGCTTGCTGCTGATTCTGCTGAGGTTGCTGAAAACTTTGTTGAGGCTGCTGTTGCCCTTGATCATTCCTTTTGCCCACTAAATCAACAACATTAGCATTAAGCTCTAAACTTGTTCTTGTCGTTCCATCATTAGCTTGATATTCATTCTGGGACAATTCACCCGAAACAAAAACCTGCTGGCCTTTTTTTAAGTAATTTTGTAACGAGCCTTCTGCGCGCCTGCCCCACAAAGCAACCCTTACCCACAAAGTCTGCTGTCTATCGCCAAAGCCAATATTATTAGCGACGGTAAAGTTCAACACAGATTGACCAGAAGGCGTTGACCTGACTTCAGCATCCCTACCCACAGTTCCTGTAAAACTAAACACATTACTCATTTTTATTACATCCCAAATTAAATTGATTCTGACATGCATTATAAACGATTGCCAAAAACTAGTAAGCAATCCACTCACTAAATTTTTCATCTAAGAAAACACCAGACATAAAAAAGCCATATTCCAACAAAGCAGAATATGGCTTTTTTAACACTAATTAAAGCAGATCTATAGCTTAGCTAATATTTTTGCTACCGTTTCACCCATTGCCGATGGTGTCGGAGCAATTGTTACACCTAAGTCTTGTAACATTTCTACTTTTTCAGCTGCTGACTCACCCGAAGATGAAATAATCGCGCCTGCATGCCCCATACGACGACCTTTAGGCGCAGTTAAACCGGCAATATAAGCCACTACAGGCTTATTCATGTGTTTGCTGGCATAAACCCCTGCTTCAACTTCTTGAGGCCCACCAATTTCACCGATCATTAATACCAGTTTGGTTTCATCATCTTGCTCAAACTTCTCAAAAATATCTCGGTGTGAACTACCATTGATTGGATCGCCACCAATACCAACCGAAGTTGAAATACCAATGCCCAACTCTCTCATTTGGTCAGCCGCTTCATAACCTAGCGTGCCTGAACGACCCACAACACCAACCACACCCTTTTTATAGATATGTCCTGGCATAATACCTAGCATGGCTTGTTCTGGACTGATTGTTCCTGCACAGTTTGGACCGGTTAAAATCATACGTTCATTCTTAGGGAATTTACGTAAGAACTGTTTAACTTTCATCATGTCTTGTGTAGGAATACCATCGGTAATTGATACACAATATTTAATACCCGCTTCAGCTGCTTCCATAATAGAATCCGCTGCAAATGCAGGTGGTACAAAAATAATACTGGCTTCTGCCCCTTCTTGCTCCACAGACTCACGCACTGTATTAAATACAGGACGATCTAAATGTGTTTGCCCACCTTTACCCGGTGTAATACCACCCACAACAGTCGAGCCGTAATTGATCATGTCTTGTGCGTGAAAGGTACCGATTTTTCCAGTAAACCCTTGTACAATCATGCGTGTTTCTTTATTGATTAAAATAGACACTTACGCTGCTCCTTCTGCTTCTTTAGCAACTTGTTCATTACGTGCTTGAACGGCTTTTTCTGCTGCTTCGGCTAATGTTGTTGCGGTAATAATAGGTAAACCACTATCTTCAATGATTTTTCTGCCAGCTTCTACATTTGTACCTGACAAACGTACAATCAGCGGTATTTTCATATCAATCTTTTTAACCGCTTGAACCACGCCTTCGGCAATCCAGTCACAACGGTTAATCCCTGCGAAGATATTAACTAACATGGCTTTTACACCTTCGTCAGCAAGTACTAAACGAAATGCTTTTTCTGTACGTTCAGCAGATGCACCACCACCTACGTCCAAAAAGTTAGCAGGTTCACCACCGGCCAGTTTAATCATATCCATAGTAGCCATCGCAAGACCTGCACCATTGATCATACAGCCAATATCGCCATCTAAACCAACATAGCTCAAGCCGCGATCAGCCGCTGCCATTTCACGTTTATCTTCTTGAGTTTTATCACGCAACTCAGCGACTTTTTGACGACGGAATAAAGCGTTATCATCAAAGCCCATTTTTGCATCTAAAACCATTAACTTGCCGCTACCGCCAGTCACAACTAATGGGTTGATTTCAATCATATTGGCGTCTAAATCACGCATCGCACGATAACAACCCGTAATAACTTTAACCGCAGGACTAATTTGAGAAGGCTCTAAACCTAAAGAGAAGGCCATTTCACGGGCTTGAAAATCCAATAAACCCACAGCCGGATCAATTTGAATTTTGGTGATTTTTTCAGGACTGTTTTCGGCTAAATCTTCAATTTCCATACCGCCTTCTGCAGATCCCACCATGATGATACTTTCATGAGCACGATCAACCAAAAGACTGAAATAAAGTTCTTTAGCGATATTTGTACCGGCTTCAACATAAAGTCTTAAACAAACTTTACCTTCAGGCCCTGTTTGATGTGTTACTAGTTTACGACCCAGCATCGACTCAGCAGCAGCCTCTACTTCTTCGTGAGTTTTACAGATTTTAACGCCACCCGCTTTACCGCGTGCACCAGAATGAATTTGTGCTTTAACCGCCCAAACATCCCCACCAATCTCTCTTGCACGTTGTACAGCATCTTCCGGGCTGTACGCTAATCCGCCATCAGCGATTTTAACACCATATCCTGCTAAAATTTCTTTCGCTTGATACTCATGAATATCCATAGTATTCCTATTAAAGGTTTGTAAAATGAGTGTTTTATTTTTAATAAAACACTCCTATTAATTTCTAAACTAAAAAAGTTTTCGCAAGGTGCATAAAACCCTTACGTTTTTCATATAACAGATTGAAATGATTCATATCTGATTTACCTTTCGTTATTTTACTTTTGCTGCAATCGCTTCTGCTGCTTTCACAACATTTGACGCCATCTTCTCAGACGCTGCATCAATTAAACGACCATCTAATGCCGCAGCACCTTTACCTTGTGCTGCTGCTTCTTTTAACGCTGCTAAAATACGGTGTGCTTTTTCAATTTCAGCCGCAGGTGGTGTAAACACTTCATTAGCCAATTCAACTTGAGAAGGATGGATAGCCCACTTACCTTCACAACCTAATGCTGCCGCACGTTTAGCCGCTAGTTTATAACCTTCTGGATCTTTAATATCGCCAAAAGGCCCATCAATAGGGCGTAAACCATAAGCACGACAAGCCACAGTCATACGACTGATTGCAGCATGCCATTGGTCACCTGGGTAATCAGGGTTTAAACCACCAATATTTGTTGTTCTGGCACGGTTGCTTGCTGCGTAATCCGCCACACCAAAATGCAAGGCTTCCATTCTTCCGCCTAAAGCACCTTGTTTAGCAATATCTTCAACATTCGCCATACCCAATGCCGTTTCAATCAAACATTCGATACCGATTCTATTTTTTAAACCTTGCTGCATTTCTAATTGGTTTACCATAGCTTCAACCATGTAAACATCAGAATAAACACCGACTTTAGGAATTAAAATAGTGTTTAACTTGTCGCCGCATTGTTCCATTAAATCAACAACATCACGCACCATGTACTGTGTATCCAAACCATTGATACGCACAGAAACAGTCACACCATGACCCGCCCAGTCCATATCATTAATCGCTTCAATAACGTTTTTACGCGCCTGTAATTTATCATCTGGGGCAACAGCATCTTCAAGATCAAGGAAAATGAAGTCGACACCGCTTTTCATTGCTTTTTCAAACATACCTGGGTTTGAACCTGGAACGGCTAATTCACAACGTTGAACACGCTGTACATTGGCTTCATATAACGTATGACTCATTTAGTTACCTAACTATTTTTAATAAAAGCACTGACGCTAGTGTTTGAAAGTAATTCAGACAAAAACTTAACGCCACATCCCTGCTATTTTACTTTTTAGTGGATTATTGTCAAATATTATGCATAGCAAACACTTGATGATCTTATATTTATATGGCACTATGGCTGGTTAATCTACCCTCTATAGTTCACTCCAAACTATTAATCAGGGTTAACAAAATTCATAATCAAACAGAGGCAAAAGATGGCAGGTCGCAATCACTTATTTATTCCTGGTCCAACCAATACACCACATGAAATTCTAAGTGCCATGCATGTGCCTATGGAAGATCACCGCTCACCTATCTTCCCTAAGCTACTTAAACCTGTACTAGAAGATCTAAAAAAGATTTTCAAAACTGAAACAGGACAAGCATTCATCTTTCCTGCAACAGGTACTGCAGGTTGGGAAGTTGCTATCACTAATACATTAAACCCTGGCGACAAAGTATTAATTTATCGCTTTGGTCAATTCAGCCACTTATGGATTAACATGGCAGAACGTCTAGGCTTAGATGTTGAAGTCCATGAAATTGAGTGGGGCAAAGGCATTCCTCTTGACCATTTAGAAGCACGCTTAAAAGAAGACAGCAATCACGAAATTAAAGCTGTTTTAGCCACACACAACGAAACATCAACCGGTGTGACCAGTGACATTGGTGGCGTTCGTAAAGCAATGGATGCATCTAGCCACCCTGCACTATTATTCGTTGATGGCGTTAGCTCTATCGCCAGCATTGAATTCCGTATGGACGACTGGGGCATAGATGCGGCGATTAGTGGATCACAAAAAGGCTTTATGCTTCCTGCTGGTTTAGCTGTTCTGGCTTTTAGTCAAAAAGCTTTAAAATTGACAGAAACAGCAACTTTCCCTCGCTGCTTTTTAGATCTTAAAGATCAAATGGCACAAAATGCAATGGGTTATACGCCTTACACAGCAGCTACACCTATGATCTATGGCTTACGTAAATCATTAGAACTTCTATTCGATGAAGGCATAGAAAATGTATATGCTCGTCACTTCCGTTTAGCAGAAGGCGTACGTAAAGCAATTGCAGCATGGGGATTAGAACTATGCGCACAACCAGGTTTTGAATCTGACACTGTTTCAGCGATTGTTGTACCAGAAGGCAAAGATGCAAAAGATGTTATCAGCACAGCTTTTAACAAGTACAACATTTCTTTAGGTGCAGGCCTAACTGAAGTTGCTGGTAAAGTTTTTCGTATTGGCCACATTGGCGATATGAATGACGTCTCTTTATTAGGCTGTATTGCTGGTGTTGAAATGGCAATGCTAGATAACGGTTTTGACATCGTCCCAGGAAGTGGTGTTGCAGCAGCGATTGAGTATTACCGTTCAACAGCTAAGTAAGCTTTACAATATATAGGACGAGCAAAGCTTCTTTCCTGCCCATCCTACATGCTAAAAAAGGCATCCCGTTATGAACGGCGATGCCTTTTTTTCTTTATACCCCATAAAACCTCCTTAAACCCTGGTGAAATCAGCAATGAATAAACCAAAAGTCTTCCTTACTCGCAAATGGCCGTCTTCTGTTGAGGAAAAATTAAAGGCACGTTATGAGGTCACTTTAAATACAGATGACCGACCTTTAAGCGCCGATGAATTTAAACATGCATTACAAAACTATGATGCAGTTTGCCCCACAGTTTGCGACTCTTTTCCCGCTGAAGTTCTTAACGTAGAAAATAAACGCTGTAAAATTCTTGGTAATTTTGGTGTCGGCTACAACCATATTGATATTGATGCCGCCAAAGCACAAAACCTGATAATCACTAACACACCAGGCGTTTTAACAGAAAGCACTGCCGATATTGCAATGACTTTATTACTAATGTCTGCCCGTCGTGGCGCAGAAGGTGATCGACTGGTTAGATCTCAACAATGGACAGGCTGGTGCCCCACACACATGATGAGCTCCGACGTAACAGGCGCAACTCTGGGATTAATTGGTTTTGGACGTATTGCTCAGGCCATGGCAAGAAAAGCCCATCATGGCTTTGGTATGAAGATCATTTACTATAAACCCAGCCCAGCTGAACAAAGCATTATTAATGATTTAAAAGCCACGCGCTGTGAGTCGATTGAAGAACTTATGCAAACAGCCGACTTTGTTTCCTTGCATTGCCCCGGCAGTGAAGCCACCCATCATTTAATCAACCAAAAAGCCTTAGATTTAATGAAGCCAACCGCTCATTTAATCAACACAGCACGAGGAGATGTTGTTGATACACCAGCCTTAATCAACACATTAAAAACCAAGAAAATAGCAGGTGCCGGATTAGATGTTTATGAAAATGAGCCCAATGTGAATCCCGGGCTTTTAGAATTAAACAATATCTCTTTATTGCCACATTTAGGCAGTGCAACTATAGCTACACGCACCGCAATGGGAGAAAAAGTCTTAAATAATTTGGAGGCTTATTTTTCAGGAAATCCACTACCTGATCAAGTGATTTAGTTTATTGATGGGCACGGTTATCACCTTTGCCCATCCTACGCTTTTACCTTTTACCTAAAACATTAAAGTAAATGCTTAATCGCATCTCGCTCTTCTTTTAACTCGGCTTCTGTAGTGCGCATTTTTTCCCGACTAAATTCATTAATATCCAGCCCTTGCACGATACTCACCACCCCATCATCAACAGTAACAGGATAGGAATAGACCAAACCTTTCTCAATACCATAACTGCCGTCTGAAGGAACCCCCATACTAAACCAGTTGCCTGATTCAGTACCAAAAATCCAATTACGCATATTACATAATGCTGCGCTTGCAGCAGATGCAGCACTTGACTGACCTCTTGCCGCAATAATAGCTGCCCCACGTTGTTGAACGGTCGGAATAAATTCATCAACAAACCAATCCGCTCCAACCAAAGGTAAAGCATCCTGCCCCCTTACTTTTGCATGATGCAAATCAGGATACTGGGTTGCAGAATGATTCCCCCAAACTGTTATGTTTTTTACATCTCTAGAGCTTACCCCTGTCTTTTCTGCAACCTGGGCAATTGAACGATTATGATCCAACTGCGTCATTGCAGCAAAACAACTTGGATTTAAATCAGGTGCGTTATTCATTGTAATCAAAGCATTAGTATTGGCTGGATTACCTGTCACCAAAACCTTTACATTTTGATGCGCTACATCATTTAATGCTTTTCCCTGTTCTGAAAAAATTTCAGCATTACACAACAGCAAATCCTTCCGCTCCATGCCCGGGCCTCTTGGCTTAGCGCCCACCAAGAAAGCATAATCAACATTATCAAAAGCCACCCGAGGATCATCTGTCTCTACAATTTTTTGCAGCAAAGGGTAAGCGCAATCATTTAATTCCATCACCACACCTTTCAAAGCATTTAAGGCAGGGGTAACTTCCAGTAAATGTAAAATAATAGGTTGATCCGGCCCCAACAATTCTCCCGCTGCCAAGCGAAAAATCAATGAATAGCCAATTTGGCCTGCGGCACCTGTCACTGCGATATCTACGGGTCTTCTCATTTATTTTCCTTATTATTCTTAATGTTATTAGCTGCAGATAATTTAAGATTAGCGCTCTTTCATAACGCCAAGCTACCCCCCATCTCACTATCAGGCAATAACTTTTCGTTAATCATAGCGAATACACCATACCCTAAGCAACCTCAAAGACAAGAAAAGGCATAATTAAACGGCTGTAAATATAAGGTATAATATTGCCGAATAAAAATACCATTAAAAATGTCTGTTTATATCACTATATTCAGATATATACTTCGCACGGTCACCGTTGCGGACTCTTATCGGTCGATTTTCTCTGACAGCCTGCATTACTGAAACAGCTGCGTAGCTTACTATGCGCCTATTTCAATGCCTTGCTATCGACAAAAATCAACTCGCTATAACAGCGTAACCGTAACCATGTGAAGTATAGCTCTATTAATAAAAAAGGCACATGAATGAAAAAACTGTTATTCCAATTTGATACCGATAGCCACCCCTCATCATTTGATACTATTGTTGCCTATGATGGCGGTGCAGATCATGTTATTTCTCATGGTGGATTAACACCAGATAACATCTCATCATTGGTTGAAGGTACAATTTTTACCCGTGCACCTAAAGACAAAAAGAATACCGCTATCTTTGTTGGTGGTAGCGACATTATTGCCGGTCAAGAATTATTTATTGCTGTACAAAAACATTTTTTCCCAGGCTTTCAAGTCTCTGTCATGCTTGATAGCAATGGCAGCAACACCACTGCTGCCGCAGCTGTCGCCAAGATAGCAACCAGCACATCGTTAGCAGGAAAAAAAGCCGTCATTTTAGGCGGCACAGGCCCTGTTGGTCAGCGTGCAGCCGCAATGCTTGCACAAGAAGGCGCTGAAGTATCCATCACTTCACGTCATATTTTTAGTGCTGAAAAAGCCTGCTTCGCAATGAAAGAACGCTTTGACGTTGACTTAACCCCCATAGAAGCCCCTGATTGCGATGCGCGCGGTGATGCTATTGCCGATGCCAATATAGTTTTTGCTACGGGTGCAGCAGGCATTCAACTATTAGAGACCGAACACTGGCAAAACAACCCTAACCTAGAAGTCATTGCCGATGCTAATGCCACGCCACCACTAGGTATCGGCGGCACTGAAATGCTTGATAGAGGTATCGACCGTCATGGTAAAAAAGTATGGGGTGCGATTGGTTTTGGCACGCTAAAACTTACCTTACACCGCGCCTGTATTGCTAAATTATTCGAAGATAACAAACAAGCTTTTGATGCTGAGCTTATTTTTAAATTAGCAAAAGAAATGGCTTAACAATATTATGGCGTCATCTATTAAATCTTTACGTAAAGAAGCACTTGAGATCTTCCAGACAGGAATTGATGCGGCTGATCCGTATCAAGCAGTAAAAAACTGCCTGACGGTTGCTGAAAATCATTTTGAAATTGCTTTAGATTTAAACGATAACACTAAAAAACGCCAAGGCAGATGGTCAAAAATCCACGTTATTGCCATTGGAAAAGCCGCCTGCCGCATGGCTCAGGCAGCAAAAGAGGTTATTCCTGCTCATCGTGTAGCAGGCAATATTATTGCCATAACCAACTATGACAATGTAGCTGATTTAAAAAACATTGAGATACTAGGCGCTGGCCATCCTGTCCCTGATTCAGCTGGTCAGCAAGCCGCTAAGCGCATTGTTGAACAGCTAAAAAACACAAAAGCAGATGAATTAGTATTGATACTTATTTCGGGCGGTGGCTCAGCCTTACTGCCCTACCCTGCGGCCGGCATATCACTTAAAGACAAGCAAACGACCACCGACTTGCTATTAGCAAGCGGGGCAAACATTAATCAAATAAACTGTGTAAGAAAACACCTGTCACAGATAAAGGGCGGTTACTTAGCCAAACTTGCAGCACCTGCTGATTTACACAGCTTAATTTTGTCTGATGTGATAGGTGATGATTTAAGCACCATTGCCAGCGGCCCTACAGTACCGGATAGCACGACTTTTAAAGAAGCAATAAGCATACTTAAAAACAAAGCGATTTGGGGTAAAATACCTTTATCCGTTAAAGATTTACTTAAAAAAGGCGAGCAAGGCGAAGTTAAAGAAACACCTAAACCCGATGCACCTTTTTTTAACAAATCTTCAGCCACACTTATTGGCAGTAACAATATTAGCCTTAAAAGCATTGTTAAAACTGCCAAAAACCTCGGCTACGAAACAGATATATTCAGCCAGTCTGTATGCGGCGAAGCAAGAGATATTGCAGAGCAACTGGCTTTATATGCAAAACAAGTAGAAAATAGCTTAAATCATGCAACGGCTATACTGGCAGGTGGTGAAACAACGGTCAGTTTAACAGGTACAGGATCAGGCGGTCGCAACCAGGAAATGGCACTGGCTTTTGCTATAGCAGCTGAAAAACACCAGCTAAAAGCAAGTTGGACATTTCTAAGTGGTGGAACAGATGGTCGTGATGGCCCAACAGATGCTGCCGGCGGACTTGTAGACACAAACACACTGGATAGACTGAGACAGAATAAAATTGACCCAGGAAACAGTCTAAAGAATAACGACTCATATCCAGCTTTAAAAGAATCACAGGATTTAGTAATCACAGGGGCAACCGGCACTAACGTTGCTGATTTACAAATATTACTAATCCAACCAGAATAAATTAACCTAGGAGACACCATGTTTAGAAATTCCATGACTATTGCCGGTTTTGATGATGATCTTTTTCAAGCAATGGAAGAGGAACGTCAGCGCCAGGAAGACCATATTGAGCTGATTGCATCGGAAAACTATACCAGCCCACGTGTTATGGAAGCTCAAGGCTCTTGCTTAACTAACAAATATGCAGAAGGCTACCCAACAAAGCGCTATTACGGTGGCTGTGAATATGTTGATAAGGTTGAACAACTTGCAATAGACCGTCTTAAGGAACTTTATGACGCAGACTACGCCAATGTACAACCGCATTCTGGCTCACAAGCTAACATGGCTGTATACATGGCTTTAGTTCAGCCTGGCGACACCATTCTTGGATTAAGTCTTGCTGATGGCGGACATTTAACTCATGGCGCAAGACCAAACTTTTCTGGAAAAATCTACAATTCAATCCAATATGGCTTACACCCAGAAACAGGTGAAATTGATTATGACCAAGTTGAGGCTTT
>DAOWHF010000222.1:0-2985 GCA_030641565.1 Methylomarinum sp. | reverse complement strand
TAGAAGTATTTTTGACGCTGCAAGATATTAGCGAACAGAAACGAGTAGAACAAGCCATTATTCAGCTTAATGAACAGTTAAAACAAAAAGTTAGCGTTCAAACTGAGGAACTAGTCAGCAATAATAAACAGTTGCACGATAAAATAAATGAAATTAAAAACTCTAGGCGCCAACTTGTTGCGCGGGAAGCTAAACTTAATTCTATTTTTAATGCGGCGGTGGAAGGCATTATAACCATTAATGAGAAAGGAATTATAGAATCAGCTAATAGTGCGGCGACTACAATTTTTAATTATCATGCTAATGAATTAATCGGTAAGCATGTGAATAAACTTATGCCCTCACCGCATAACGAGATATATGGTGATTTTTTACAATACTATTTACCCAGTCATCAAGCTAAAATTATAGGTGAAATCCAGCAGCTTGATGGCCGAAGAAAAGATGGCTCATTAGTTCCTCTCGATTTATCTATTTCTAAATATAAAATAGATGATAAGCCTTTTTTTACAGGCATGATCAGAGATGTTAGTGAGCGTAAACGCAAAGAACTATTGGATAAGCAGCATTTGGATGAGCTTGCTCATGTGACTCGCATGGGGTTAATGGGGGAAATGGCTTCGGGTATTGCACATGAAGTGAATCAACCCCTAGCTGCAATAGCGACTTATTGTCAGGTCAGTCTAAGCATGTTAAATACTGATAAACCTGATTTATTATCGTTACAGGAAGTTTTGCAAAAAACTGAGAAACAAGCGCTTAGAGCAGGACAGATTATTTCCCGTATGCGAGCATTTATTACCTCAAACACACTGCAACGCTCTACGATTGATATTAATGAATTAGTTGATGATGCTATGGATTTAGCACGGGATGAATGTCAAAAGTTTAGTATAAAATGCAGTATGGAATTAGCTGATGCACTGCTCTCAATATCGGCTGATAGGGTGCAGATTGAACAAGTCTTATTGAATCTAATAAAAAATAGTATTGATGCTGTCTCAAAATTACCAAAAGATAAGCAGCGTAAGCTATCGGTTCAAACATATTTAAGAGAAGATAGAAAAATAGAGATCAGGGTAAAAGATAACGGGCTAG
The DNA here is from genome assembly GCA_030641565.1 of Methylomarinum sp. Classification (GTDB taxonomy): domain Bacteria; phylum Pseudomonadota; class Gammaproteobacteria; order Methylococcales; family Methylomonadaceae; genus QPIN01. The sequence goes on along the minus strand of DAOWHF010000222.1, from coordinate 1,887 downwards.
GGATTAATGAAGTAGAGCAGGGGAAAATATTTACGCCTTTTTTTACCACTAAAGAATCAGGTATGGGGATGGGGCTTTCCATATGTCAATCGCTGGTAAATGCCCACGGTGGGGAATTACGATTTAGCAGCGAGAAAAACAAAGGTTCGACATTTTATTTTACTTTGCCAATCATCGGTAAATCTAATGAAGATTAATAAGCAAGACGTTACAATTTATGTGGTTGATGATGAGTTTCCCATCCGAGATTCATTAGGCTTATTAATAGAATCAGTTGGGTTAAAAGTCAAAGGCTATGAGTCGGCTCTTGCGTTTTTAGAGTCTTACGATCCCGAGCAGCCAGGCTGTTTGGTGCTTGATATGCGTATGCCTTATATGGATGGGCTTGAATTGCAGGAAGCCCTTGTAAAAGCAAACAGTGAATTACCAATTATCTTTATTAGTGGTCATGCCGATATTCCTGTTTCTTCTAAAGCTTTTAGAGCAGGAGCGCTGGACTTTATAGAAAAGCCTTTTGATAATAAAATATTATTAGAGCGTATCAATGAAGCGGTTGATAGCTTGTTGGTTAACTGGTCTGAAGTTCAGAAAAAAAGGCAGATAATTACTCTCTATGAACATTTGACGGATCGTGAAAAAGAAGTTCTTAAGCTAATAGTGAATAATCATTCAACTAAACAGGCAGCTAAAAAATTGGAGATTAGTAACCGGACAGTTGATGTTCATAGGGCTCATATAATGGAAAAGATGCAAGCTGATAGTCTTAATACTCTTGTTATATTGGCAGTGACTGCAGGCATACAGTGATTACAACAGTAATCAATGGTTGCTATAGATTACAAAGTACAATTTAAGCTTGCTTCACTTCAGTGACGAATACTGGATAAAGACAATATTGCTAACGGGGTGATATGCTTTGTAATAGAGATAGATATAATTTTCTCTAAAGGTCTTGGGGGGGGGGATAGATCAAGAAACCGAACTCAACTATATGAAACATTGAGTTCGGTATAGGTAATCAGTAATAGACTACCAAAAGCAATGTATACCTTAGAAGTTGTGGTATTTAGCTTTTACTTGCTTGAAACGCTCAACCGCTTCAGTCATAAATTCTTCAGCTGTTTTAATATCACCTTTTTTGAAAGCAGAACGTGCTTTCATAACTCTGTTAAGCGCTCTGTCACGATCAGCCAAAACTACACTGCTTTCAATTGTTTTAGCAGTTTGTTTTGTTGCTTTAAAAAGAGCCATAGTCTCTTTTTTATCAGTACCGTTTTGTACCGCTGCTAAAGCTGTTTCTGCTGCTGTAATAGTATCAACAAGTGATTGTGCAACTGCTTCTTGTGATTGGTTTTCTACTTTACCTGCTGGTTTTGCAACCGCAGATGGAGCAGCTGCAAGCAAAGCTGAGCTGACGAATAAAGCGAGTACTATTTTTTTCAATGAAGTCATTTGAAATTTTACCTTGTGTAAATGATTATTATCAGTATTTATGCGAATAAAAGAATACGCATGAGGGCAGATCATAGCACAGGGCGTGAAGAAATATCTTAAAAAATAATGACTTATATTTTGTGTGGTTATTGGCTTTGAAGCGCCTTTTATAGGGTGGACTTGGTTATTGAAGAGGAAAAGAGTGTAAACATTCTTTTCCTCTGATTTATTGGCTGAATTTTCTTTAGCCTTTCCCGGGTAGCATACCCACAGTACCCGGTTTGATGCGTTGACATGTTAAAACCACATCCATCATGTGACATTTTTGTAAACCTTGTTGATCAGTACATTCGTTACACTCAGCTTTTCCGTTTTCTTTGATAGCTTGAACATGCCAGCCATAGCCTTGAGTTTGGCAGAACTTTTTTGAGTAGATTTTGAGTTTATAGGCTT
>DAOWHF010000181.1:0-7024 GCA_030641565.1 Methylomarinum sp. | reverse complement strand
ATTTCAAAAAACGGTGTTGGTATACCCATGCGGTTTAGCTCTCAGCAAGCGATAGCGGATGATGGTGAGCAGCCTCTGCAAGTCCCTTTATTAATCGAGTTTTTAGCACAATCTCAGAAAAGTTTAACGATACACACACCCAGACATAGTTGGCTCTGGGAAAAACGATGAGTAAATTAATAAATTATTATTGGCGATTATTTGCTACTGCCTTGAGCTTTTTTTGCTTTGGCTTGGGTGGTTTTTTATTGTGGGTTATTGTTTTTCCAATAGTCAGTGTTTTATCTAAAGATAAGCAACAGAAAAGGCAACGCGCACAATATTGTGTACATTACAGTTTTTACTTTTTTATAGGTTTAATGCATAAACTGGGCATTATGACTTATGAAATAAAGGGATTAGAAAAGCTAAATAGACCAGGGCAATTGATCATTGCTAATCACCCGACCTTGATAGACATTGTATTTCTAATTAGCAGAATACCCGCTGCAAGCTGTATTGTTAAAGAGCAGCTGTGGCATAATCCGTTTACAAAAGGGCCGGTTATTAATGCGGGCTATATTAGTAATGGTAATTCTGAAAAAATGATCAGCCAATGTGTTGCCTGTTTAAAATCAGGCGGTAGCTTGATTATTTTTCCTGAAGGGACGCGCACAGTCGCAGGCAGTGATTATAAGTTTCAGCGTGGTGCAGCACGCATTGCATTGCAGGCAGGTGCGATTGTAACTCCCGTTACTTTAAGTTGTTATCCCAGTACCTTAACCAAAACTGAAAAATGGTATCAAATTCCTCATCGTCGTTTTCATTTGGCAATGCAGGTCGAGGATGATATGGTGCTGGACGATTTTATAGCGATGGAACCTAAAACCATTGCAGTACGAAAGTTTAATCGCTATTTACAGGATTATTTTAGAATGAAACGTGAACAATATGAGCAGTATGGAAAATGAATTAAAACAGTTAATCATTGATTCTCTGGATTTAGAAGATTTAAGTATTGAAGAAATAGATAGTCAGGAAGCTTTATTTAATGAAGGGTTGGGGCTGGATTCAATTGATGCACTGGAATTAGGCTTGGCAATCAGGAAAAAATATAATGTTCGGATTGATGCAGAAAAAGACGATGTAGTGAACATATTCGCTTCGGTAGCCGCATTAGCTAAATTTATTGAATCTGAACAGGGTTAAAACACTATGAAACATCGCGATGATATTTTGCAGATGATTAAGCAAATTATGCTGGAAATGTTTGAGATTGAAGAAGAGCTGGTGGTTTTGGATGCCCGCTTGAGTGAAGACCTGGATTTTGACAGCATTGATGCTGTCGATATGATGGTTAAGTTAAAGGAAATGACAGGTAAAGCGGTAAAACCAGAAGACTTTAAAAATGCCCGCACTATTGGTGATGTGGTTGAGGCGGTTTATAAACTGATTAATGACTAATATGCATAGTTGGGGTGCCAATGCTATTGACTTAAGCCCTCTGTTGATGGACGACTGCAAGGGTGCAGGAGCTAGAGCAACACATGGAGCGGTTGCCAAGAGAGTTGGGGTGAGGAAAAATAAAATTAGTTGGATGGGAGAAGGTTGTTTCGTGTCCATCATTTTAATTGTGATGGGCACGCTATCGCTTTGCCCATCCTACAAATTGTCGAAGTTATTTCATGTCTGCGCCTAAGTCAGCCGTATTAAATTGGCTGGTAGCTGTAATAAGTTTGTTAAGCATTCTCTACCCGATAGCCGTTTATTTTGGAATCCAATATTTTGAACCTTGGATGATTGCCGCTGTGCTATCGGTCGTCTTAATGATTAGAATCATTATTGCACCATCAGATAAACAATGGAGTCGCTGGCTGTTATTAGCAGGTATTGCTTACTGTATTTTAGCGGTTTGGAATAATAACCAGCTAACCTTGCGTTTTTATCCGGTATTAATTAGCTTTGGTTTATTTATTGTTTTTTTCAGTAGTTTGTTTTCTTCACAACCGATTATTGAACGCATAGCCAGACTACAGCACCCCAATTTACCTGAACAAGGCATACGCTATACGCGCAATGTCACTATTATCTGGTCGGTTTTTTTTGTGATTAATGGCTCTATCTCAGCAATTACTGCCATATGGAGTAGTTTTGCCTGGTGGAGTTTGTATAATGGTTTTATCTCCTATGTGTTGATCGGCTTGTTAATGGGAATGGAGTATTTAGTCAGAGTAAGGACGCAAGCACATGTACGCTAACATTAACTCGCTGTCTCAATTGGCATTAGCTTCAAAGACAGAACATACTATTGCGGTATACCAAGGGCAATTAATCAATAACACCCAATTTAATGCCGATGTGCAGGCATTAGCCAATAGCCTATCTCATCATAAAACTAAGCAGTTTGCCTTATATTACGATGAAGCCTATGTCTTTGCTGTCAGTCTTTTTGCTTTGTTACATAGTAATAAAGAGGTTTGGATTGCAGCGAATAATAAAACTATAACAGCTGATAAACTACTTGACCAAGGTTGTGAGTTATTAGGTGATTGGGAAGGTAAAGAATTAGTCATTGAGCCGCAGCAATTAGATCAAATCACTTTGCAAGCGCTGGATATGAATAAGCAATCACTGCTGATTTTTACTTCAGGTTCCAGTGGGCAAGCTAAAACGATTACTAAATCATTACAACAATTCCAATCAGAGATTGAGACATTAGAAAGTTGTTGGGGGCAGCAATTAGCACAAGCTCAAGTTTTAGCTACAGTTAGCCATCAGCATATATATGGTCTGTTATTTCGAGTGTTATGGCCATTAGCCGCTGGGCGTTGTTTCCACAGTCAAATGTATCTCAGCCCTGAACCTTTGTTAAAGGCAGCTTCTGATATTGCAGCATATTGGGTTGCCAGCCCAGCACAGTTAAAACGACTGGATGAATTGACCCCGTGGCAATCCATAGCAAAATTAGCGGCAATTTTTAGTTCGGGTGGCGCGTTAGCGATTACAGCAGCAAAGCAGATACAAGACAACTGTCAGCACAAAGTATTAGAAATTTATGGTAGCTCTGAAACAGGCGGTATTGCCTGGCGACAAAGTGTCGATGATGCTTTATGGACAACATTTAAAGGCATTGAAGTTAGCGTTGATGAGCAGGGTGTAAGTTATTTAAAATCACCTTATTTAGTAGCAAAATCACCTTTTGTACTAGATGATAAAATTAAAATGGCTGAAGAGGGGCGCTTTGCCTTGTTAGGACGAGTTGATCGTATCGTAAAGGTGGAAGAGAAACGTTTATCATTAGATGAATTAGAACAACAGCTAATCGCATATCAATGGATAGAACAAGCTTATACTTTGGTACTGACAGGTAAACGAGAGAAAGTCGCTGCAATTTTGGTCTTGAGTGTAGCGGGACAGGATTATCTACAGCAACAGGGCAGGGCAGCACTGATTAAGATGCTAAGGCAGCAATTAATGCAAAGTTTCGAAACGGTATTGTTACCCAAAAAGTGGCTAATGATGCATACACTCCCCTTAACTAGCCAAGGTAAAGTCAACCGAGGGTTATTGGAGCAATTGTTAGCAATGGATTCTAACCGTTTTCCGCAGATATTAGATGTAAATGATGAAAATGACAGTGTCGATCTGCAATTAAAAGTATTGCCAGAGCTAATCTATTTTGCAGGCCATTTCCCCGAACAGCCTATTTTACCCGGTGTCACTCAATTGGCTTGGGCTGAGAGTTTTGGCAAAATATTCTTTAATATATCTCAACCTTTTTTGCGCATGGAAGTGGTTAAATTTAAAAAAATTATTCGCCCTAACGATATTATTCGGATGAAACTTAACTGGAAATCAGAGAGTAGTAAGCTGTATTTTGAATTAAGTTCGCTAACTGATTCGCATAGCTCTGGCCGCATAGTTTATGGTAAGCAAGAATGAAAACCTGTGTGATTGTTCCTGTCTACAACCATCAACATGCCATTAACACAGTGGTTGAGCATCTAAAACCATTAGGATTAAGCTGTTTTTTAATTAATGATGGTAGTTCGCCTGAGTGTTCGGCTGTTTTACAACAAATCGCTGAGCAAGAAAGTGAATGGCTGACCTTATATGAAAGAGAGGTTAATGGGGGGAAAGGCGCAGCGGTTGTTGATGGCTTTAAGTTGGCGATTGAGCATGGCTACAGCCACGCTATTCAAATTGATGCAGATGGTCAGCATCACCTGGCTGATATTTCTCGTTTTATATCTGCGAGCTCGCAACACCCAGAACACTTAATACTGGGGCAGCCTTTATTTGATCAATCTGTCCCTAAGAAAAGACTCTATGGTCGAAAATTCACCAACTTATGGATCTGGATTAATACCCTGTCTTTTGCAATTAAAGACGGTATGTGTGGTTTTCGCTGTTACCCTTTAACGGCTATTGATGAGGTATTAAAATCAGCCAACATAGGACAGCGGATGGATTTTGATATAGATATAGTGGTGCGATTGTATTGGCAGGGCCTAGATGTCATTAATATACCGACAGAAGTACAATATCCTCTGGATGGGGTATCTCATTTTAAAATGTTGCAGGATAATCTAATGATTTCTAAAAAACACGCACAGCTTTTTTTTGGAATGTTATTACGTTTCCCTAGATTGCTAGTGAGGCAGATAGGATGAGCCATTGGTCTCAAATAGAAGAGCGCGGTGTGGTTTGGGGTATGCACTTTCTATTAAAAATATATTTAATGTTTGGGCGTAAAATATTGCAGATTTTTCTGTATCCCATTGTCAGTTATTATTGGTTGATAAATAGTAAGGGGCGCAAGGCCAGTCGCCAGTATCTGGGCAAGGTTTCAAGTTATCAGGATGATTTATCAATCAATGGCAGCTTAAATTGCAGTTATCGGCATTTCATCAGTTTTGCTAATGCGCTGATAGATAAACTAGCCGCCTGGAGTGGTTCTTTAACCCTTAATAATATTGAATATCATGGGCGGGAAGCGATAATAGAACATATAGACCAAGGGCAGGGTGTTTTAATATTAGGCTCGCATTTAGGTAATTTAGAAGTCTGCCGTGTAATTGCCAAATTAAGAAGTAAAGTCACTATCAATGTATTGGTGCATACTAAACATACTGAAAAATTTAATACATTACTTAATAAATACGCAGACTCAGGACGATTAAACTTAATCCAGGTCACCAGCGTTAATGCCGCAACAGCCATGCTGCTACAAGATAAAATAGAAGCCGGTGAAATGGTGATTATCGCCGCAGATAGAACACCTGTGAGTGGTCAGGGGCGAGTTGCCCAAGCTGATTTTTTAGGGCAGTCAGCCTCATTTCCACAAGGCCCTTTTATTTTGGCTTTGTTACTAAAATGTCCGGTGTTTACCCTGTTTTGTTTAAAGCAGAAAGGTAAACAAATGATTTATTTTGACCATTTTTGTGATGGTTTAGAATTTTCAAGAAAACAGCGCACAGCAGCTATACAACAATGTGTGGATAGTTATGCGGAAAGATTACAACACTATTGTGTAAAAGCGCCATTACAGTGGTTTAATTTTTATGATTTCTGGCGTACAGAGGATGAGTAGACATTGATAGTCAAAGGACAAGCATTAACAATTGAACAAGTCTGTGCCGTTGCAGAACAAACCCAAACACTCACTTTAAGTGATGAAGGCCAGTTTGTAGACAGAATTAACAAAGGCGCGGTGTTTATAGATACCTTATTACAAGAAGAAGGCTGCGTTTATGGTGTTACCACCGGTTATGGTGATTCATGCACGGTATCAATTCCTTTACAGCATGTAGCAGAACTGCCAAAACATCTTTATACCTTTCATGGCTGTGGCTTGGGCAATTTTTTTGATCAGCAGCAAACTCGAGCAGTGTTAGTGGTACGCTTAAATAGTCTGGCGCAAGGCTTTTCGGGTGTGCGTTATTTGTTATTACAACAAATTGCTGAATTATTAAAACAAAATATTCTGCCATTAATTCCGCAAGAAGGATCAGTCGGTGCCAGTGGTGATTTAACCCCATTGTCTTATGTTGCCGCTGTATTAGCCGGTGAAAGAGAAGTGCTGTATAAAGATAAAACACAAGCAACAGAAAATGTTTTTAAGCAGTTGAATATCACTCCGCTCACCTTAAAGCCCAAAGAAGGCCTGGCGATTATGAATGGCACAGCGGTTATGACGGCAATTGCCTGTTTAGCATATCAGCGAGCCGCTTATTTATCTCAACTCTGTACCCGTATTACCAGTCTGACTTCTATTGCGCTGCAAGGTAATGCATATCATTTTGATGAAAAATTATTCTCCGTCAAACCACACAGTGGACAAATAAAAGTCGCCAAATGGTTAAGAAATGATCTGCAATTATCAAACGAAGCACCAAGAAATGACAGCCGATTGCAAGATCGTTATTCCTTGCGCTGTGCGCCGCATGTGATTGGCGTATTAGAAGATAGCTTGCCATGGTTTAGACAATTTATAGAGAATGAGCTTAATAGTGCAACCGATAATCCAATTATCGATGCAGAAGGCGAGCATGTGTTACATGGTGGCCATTTCTATGGCGGGCATATTGCCTTTGCCATGGATAGCATGAAAACCGTGGTGGCAAATCTGGCAGACCTAATGGACAGACAGATGGCACAGTTAATGGACACTAAGTTTAATCATGGTTTACCTGCTAACTTATCTGGTGCCACAGCAGATCAGGCTATGTTAAATCATGGCTTTAAAGCCCTACAAATAGCAGTGTCAGCCTGGACAGCAGAAGCCTTAAAAAACACCATGCCAGCCAGTGTATTTTCACGCTCTACCGAGTGCCATAATCAAGACAAAGTCAGCATGGGGACTATTGCCGCGAGAGATTGTGTAAGAGTTTTAGAATTAACCGAACAAGTCGCTGCTGCCATGTTAATTGCTGTGGTGCAAGGCGTTGAATTACGAGGTAACACTGATTTATTAAGTCCTGAATTAAAAACAACACTGGCAGAAGTGAGAGCACACATCCTCTTTTTAGAAACAGACAGAGCT
>DAOWHF010000297.1:0-12947 GCA_030641565.1 Methylomarinum sp. | reverse complement strand
GATTTAGCCACCCCGATTAAATATCACTCTGAAGAAATCACAAAAGCGTATAAGCAAATTGAAAAACAGGCTGAGGTAGAATTGATTGGTTTGTTGCCTAGTGAATTGCAGGCAGATTTTGAGGTTTTGATTCAGCATGAAAAAATGCCAGCAGGACATGAAGTTATTATTAAGGCGGCTGATAAAATATCGGCTTATTTAAAATGTCAGGCTGAATTGAAAGCAGGGAATAGCGAGTTTGAAATGGCGGCCGAAAAATTGGTTAGAGCATTGGAAATGTCAGATCAGCCAGAAGTCATCTATTTTATGACGCATTTTGCGCCAAGTTGTGCGTTAACATTGGATGGTTTAATGAAAACCAATTAGGGAATGTGTATAATTGATTTTTTAGTAGACTTTTATTTGAATAAGTATTGATTTGTAGAGTTGATTTGCCTATCCTTGTTAATATTGTATGAATTACAGTTCAAATGAACGAGGGAAAAAATGAAAAAATTAGTGAGACCATTACTTGCAAGCGCTCTGGTTATTGCATCAGCAGGTGTTTTTGCACAAAGTTATACTGAGGAAAAAGTCGATACATTAATCCGTTCTATGGATGATAGTGGTGATGATAAAGTCGGTTTTCAAGAGTTTTATGAAGCGTCTATAACAGATAATAATGATTCTTTTGATGTGAATAAGGATGGTTATATCACTGCCGGTGAAGTTGTTATAGAGATTAAAGAAGACCTTGTTCAAACAATTAACGAAATGAGAAAACAAGGTGTATCTGAGGCAAACATTAACAAAACTATTGCTAAAGAGCTTAGAACAGCAGAAAAAGAAGCAGCGTTATTAATTAAGAAAATGGACACTGATGGTGATAACTTAGTTGAACCTTTAGAGCTTAAATCATTTGAGCGTAAGCAGTTTGATAAGTTGGATAAAAACCATGATGGCATGATTTCTCGTCAAGATGTGAAGAGAGCTAAAGGCTTCCCTATTCATCAGTACTAGAAGATTATCATTATTCAAAAAAAACCGGCTTTATGCCGGTTTTTTTTGAGAGAAGCATTGTCAATTGCTGCAAAACTAAAGTGACTTTATGGTCATGGTTAGGTGTTTTCTGGAATTCCGATTTACCGAACAATACCAAGACAAGATTATTTAAAATATAATCTATAGGATATGCAGAGGTACGAAGCGCATCATTTTAGATAGGGGAGTTTGCTAACTGGACTTATGCACATAGTAATGGAAATCGTGTTGCTTATGCAGTGAGGAGGCTTAGGCTTTATTGGGTTGTCTAGAATTGCTGTAAGCAATTGAAAAGTATAGGAATATTTTTCAATCTGTAATGTGTTAAAAATAGCGTGCTGGTAGTAGGTGTTGTTGATCAGAAAGATTATAGACATTTAATGCACAGAGTTATCCACAGTTATAAAATGTCTTTTGATAGTAATGAGTTAGCGAAACATTAACGAAACTTGATTGAGAAGGGAGGCTAACTGGTGTTACAAATATTGCTGGAGGAGTTGATGGAGTACTATCGATTTTACCATCAACTCTTGATTTTGGAATGTTAGGCTATTTTAATAATTCTGTTACATGAGGCTCAATCAGTTGGTACATCGCCTGATGCATTTTAGGGTTTCCTGTAATGATATTTCCCGATTTGACATATTTATCATTAAATGAAAAATCAGTGACAACGCCACCCGCTTCTTGAACTAATAAAATACCAGCTGCAAAGTCCCATTCTTTAAGACCAACGCCCCAAAAACCATCTAATTGACCAACTGATAAATACGCCAAATCCAATGCTGTAGAACCTGCTTGTCTAATGCCAGTGGTAGCAGCTGTAAGTGATTTAAGCATGCCCATATAAGCATCTAGATGTTGAGGTTGTTTAAATGGGAAGCCAGTGCCTAAAAGCGCTGAACTTAAATCGGTTTGTTTAGTCACTCTAATACGACGGTTATTTAGCATTGCACCGCCACCTTTTTCGGCAGTGAATAACTCGTCTTTTAAAGGGTCATAAATAACGCCGATTTCTGTTTTTCCCTTGTTTTTTAAAGCAATGGATACCGCATATTGGGGGTAACCATGAGAAAAGTTGGTGATACCACTTATTGGATCAATAACCCATGTGTAGTCATTACCTTTTTGTTCACCGTTTTCTTCAGTAATAATGCCGTGGTCAGGGTAGGCGTATTTTATAACGTGAGTGATTTCTTGTTCCACCACGCGAACGACTTCAGTGACAACATCATTCTTGCTTTTTTTACTAATAGACAGTTGGCCAACATTTTCTGATGAACGTTGAATTAAACCTCCGGCATTCCTTGCGGCACGGATGGCAATATTAAGCATTGGGTGCATAGTCGAATTTATAATGAGCGTTTACAATAACCGTTTAGCATAACAAAACTTTTGTTATAGTGTTCCCTTTTTATTTAAATGAGTTCTGCAAGTGCTTTCACATTTTAAAATTGTTTTAGTAGAAACATCACACCCCGGTAATATTGGCGCGGTTGCTCGTGCCATGAAGAATATGACATTAAGCGAGCTGTGTCTGGTTTCCCCCAAAATATTTCCTAGTGCTGATGCAACCGCAAGAGCAGCGGGTTCTGATGATATATTAAGTTCGGCAGTGGTTTGTGATTCATTGCAAGAAGCGGTAGCTGATTGCCAGATTGTGCTGGGTGCAAGTGCACGTGATCGAACCATTAGTTGGCCTGAAGTGACAGCGCGAGAATGTGCTGAAAAGTTTGCGGTGCAAGCTAAGACAGATGAGAAAGCAAAAATTGCGCTAGTGTTTGGTCGTGAAAATTCAGGACTAAAAAATCATGAACTTGATTTATGCCATTATTTATTGCGTATTCCGTGTAATGCCGACTATAGTTCTTTAAATTTAGCTGCAGCGGTACAAGTGGTCAGTTATGAATTGTTTGTTGCTTCGGGGCAGAAAGCGGAGAGCACGATTGGTGATAAAGATGATGGTGCTTTAGCTTCAACTAAACAAATGGAGCTGTTTTATGAGCATTTGCAGCAAATGTTGATGGATATAGGTTTTTTGCATGTGGATAAATCACAATCTATTATGCGTCGTTTACGTCGGATTTTTAATAGAGTCGGGTTAGATACCAAAGAGGTTGATATACTTCGCGGTATCTTCAGGTTTTCGCAGAATAATAATAAGTAATATTTATGTTGAACTTGATTAAAGAAGATATTAATTGTATTTTTGGCAGGGATCCTGCGGCACAGACTATTTTTGAAGTCGTTACCACTTATCCTGGATTTCATGCCATGGTTATTCATCGTCTGGCACATTTGTGCTGGCTGAAAGAATTTAGATGGTTAGGGCGCTTTATCTCACATATGGGACGCTGGTTGACAGGTATTGAGATACATCCAGGGGCTAAAATCGGCCGGCGATTTTTTATAGATCATGGTATGGGTGTGGTTATTGGTGAAACTGCGGTAATTGGTGATGATTGTACGCTTTATCATGGCGTGACTTTAGGTGGAACCTCTTGGAATAAAGGCAAGCGACACCCAACCTTACATGATGGTGTGGTTGTAGGTGCTGGCGCGAAAGTTTTAGGGCCTATTGATATAGGGAAAGATGCAAGAATTGGCTCAAATTCAGTGGTGGTTAAACCTGTTCCTTCTGGAGCAACGGTGGTAGGTATTCCTGGACGTATTATTGATCAAAATAAAAGCCAGGCCACTAAAGAGAGAGAGCAGATAGCCAATAAGATGGGATTTAATGCTTATGGTGCAACAGCGGATATGCCCGATCCAGTTGCTCATGCGATTAATCACATGCTGGATCATATTCATTTAATGGATAAGCAGTTAGATAGTATGAAGAAAGTCCTTAATGAATCGGGTATTGAATATGAAGAGCAAGATATGCCATCACTGGATGATTGTGAAATTAAAGAGTAGCTAGGCGTTTGCTATTTTCGGACAGTCTTCTAGCATGATGAGTGAGTAATACTTGACTAAAATACTAGGTTTATTTACAATAACCCTTAATTTAATAGGTTTATAAGGATTTTCTCATGCGACTTACTACAAAAGGGCGTTATGCCGTGACTGCAATGCTTGATTTAGCATTTCATAGTCAAAAAAAACCCGTAACATTAACAGACATTGCAACCCGTCAAACCATCTCTTTGTCATATCTTGAGCAATTATTTGCCAGGTTACGAAAAGCAGGAATGGTAACAGGCGTTAGAGGTCCTGGTGGCGGTTATAAATTAAGTCGAGCAGCTATAGATATCAATATTGCAGATATTATTGCAGCTGTTGATGAGCCAGTTGATTCAACCAAGTGTGGTGGAAAAGGCGATTGTCAAGAAGGTCAGCCTTGTTTAACACATGATTTATGGATGGGTTTGAGTGATCAAATTCGTAGCTACTTAAAAGGTATTAGCCTGGCTGAAATTTTGGAAAGAGAGCATGTGACTGAGGTCGCTCAAAGACAAGGTCAACATGTTGAGCATGTTGTCAACATTCAAAAGCAAGAAGAACTTTCTGCTTGAATCTAAGCTTAGAGAATCAATGATCTATTTTGATCATAATGCCACAACGCCTGTTGATGACCGTGTAATTGAGGTAATGTTGCCGTATTTGACTTCATTTTACGGTAACCCCTCGAGTTTATACCGTTTGGGGCGAGTGGTACGCAGTGCTATTGATACGGCAAGAGAGCAAGTTGCTACTTTAGTTGATGCTCAACCCTCGCAAATTATTTTTACCAGTGGTGGAACAGAGGCCAATAATTTGGCTTTGAATAGTGCAGATGTAAATTCCATAATAGCAATTTCAGCTGTAGAACATCCCTCAATTATTGAACCGGCCAATAGATATAAGCGTTGTTTAAATCTTGCTGTAAATGACAATGGTTTGCTGGCTTTGTCTACCATAAAGGCACTTTTTCAGCAGGCCGACAAGCCTAGTTTGATTTCTGTCATGATGGCAAATAATGAGACGGGTGTGATTCAACCGATTAAACAAATTGCCGACTATTTAAAAGATCAGCAGTGCATCATGCATACAGATGCCGTTCAGGCTGTTGGTAAAATTCCTGTTTCTTTTAGCCGGTTAGGCGTTGATATGATGAGTTTATCAAGCCATAAAATATATGGGCCTAAAGGTTGTGGTGCATTAGTTGTTGATAAACTGGTGAGGCTTGAACCTTTGCTTGTTGGCGGTGGTCAAGAGAATAACTGGCGATCAGGGACTGAAAATGTAGCTGCTATTGTCGGCTTTGGTAAGGCCGCTGAATTGGCTTTAATAGAGATGGAAGAGCGTAAAGCACACAGTCTGCTATTAAGAGAACAATTGGAACAAGGAATAAAGAGTATTCCGGGTAGTGTGATTTTTGCTGAACAGGCAGAACGCTTACCTAATACCGTGCAATTTGGTCTTAAAGGTGTTGATGGTGAAATGCTATTGATGCAATTGGATCAAAAAAATATTGCCGTTTCTAGTGGATCGGCTTGTGCCTCTGGTGGCGGAAAGGCAAGTGCGGTATTGACCGCAATAGGTGTTGAAGAAAAAATGGCAAAAAGTGCAATTCGTGTCAGTTTGGGTAAAGATAATACCGAAGCAGAAATTAAACAATTTATTAGCGTATTAAAATCTTTCGTAATGAAAGCAGAGTGAGAAAAAATGGCAATTACATTAACTGAAAATGCAGCAAAGCAAATAAGCAAACAACTAGAAAAACGAGGCTCAGGTATCGGTTTAAAACTAGGCGTTAAAACCTCCGGATGTTCTGGCTTTGCTTATGATTTGGCTTACGCTGATGAGCAAGCCGAAACTGATACTGTTTTTGAACAGTTTGGTGTTAAAGTTTTAGTGAATAAGGATGACCTGGATAAGCTGGATGGTATTGAGCTAGATTATGCCCGAGAAGGTATTAACGAAGCATTTAAGTTTAACAATCCTAATGTCACTGGACAGTGTGGTTGTGGGGAAAGTTTCTCTGTTTAAATTGTTTGTTATCTTCATGAGTAAATAAAATAACAATGTAGGATGGGCAAAGGCTCTTTCGTGCCCATCACCCTTCTAAAATGATCGGCACGCTATCGCTTTGCTCATCCTACGCTTTTTCAAACCGCCCAGAATACAATTAATTGCTGAAGTCATTGAGAGCGTTTTAGGAGGTACTTAAATCTTTTAAAAACAGTTTAAGTTCATTTAATTCTTCTTTTTCAAAGTCATAAATTGGTTTTTTAAAGGAGGCTTCATTATTACACTTGCATCCCGCTTGTTTTTGTTCTTTTTTCGTGCAGCAATCAAAGCGCTGATAAATGCTAACCCAGAATTTATCAAAATCTTTTGGCTTAAGTGTTTTATCGTTTGATGATAAACACTGTTGCCAAGCATCTAAACAATCAGCCATAGGTGAGGGTTTGGACTTTATGGCTTTTAAAAGTGTTTCTAATTCACCTTTGCCATCAATATTTAAAATGTGAATAGAAAATGCTACATCAGGGTTTATACCAAAAACCACATTGATTTGTTGTTGAATCTCTTGGGTTCTTGTTTCAATACCTACGGTATCTGCATCAAAAATAATACCTATTTTATCTATGCCATTTTTTAAAACCTGGCTTTTGAGTGATTTCAATTTGTTTTCTAGCTTACTGACACCACCTAAGCATTCATATTCATCAATAGTATAAATTGGGCTATCGATTTCAATAATTACATTGATGTGGTTCAGTAAAGCTTCAATGAAGTATTTATCATTATCGCTTTCAACAATTAGCAGATTACTCACCGCGATACTTACCTTGGTGGGTTAGTTCATATGCTAGTTGCTCGGCATCTAAATCACGCATAAAAATTTGATTGTTTTTTATATTTCTTGCCAGCTCAAAATAACGGCTTTCTTTATCATCAAGAGCTTGTTGGGCTCTGTTAAATGACTCGATACATTCTTTAGAATGAGTCGTCGCAAAAACCTGCACATTGAGTTTTTTAGATAGCGTCAAAATATTTGTCCACAGTTCCTCTAGTAGACTGTAGTGAATGCCATTATCCATTTCATCTATGAATAAATAACCATTTTCAGAAGCATATAAGGACGTGACGATGGAAATTAAATGCCGAACACCATCACCAAATTCGCTGACCTCTAGGTATTGTCCATTAGTTTTGCACTGTGGTTTTTCATCTATGATTTTGAATGCCTCTATGCTGGGGTCAAACGTATTTAAGATCGTATTTAGAGAGTCTTCTTGATCTTTTTTTTGTACAGAAGAATAGTTGGATATTATTTCAATGCTATCTAAGCCAAAATTATCAATGAATTTAATGTTAGGTATGTCTATTTTTTCAAATGAGAACTCATTGACATTAACTTCTACCGTTTGATTTTTAAATTGAAAGTGGTATGTTTTTATACCTTCATTATCATTGATTCTATAAGAAACTTTATTGCAGTTTGAATCAACAAAAATATGGTTACTTTGTTCGATGAATAGTTGAGTATTATCTTTTAGACCAAATAATATATTTAGATTTTCACGCATAAATTTAATACCTTCAAGAGCGCGAACGAAACTATAAGTTTCTTGTGCATGCACATTGACATAACAAGCCTCCATAAAAGCAGTTTTACCGACATTATTTTTACCACCGATCAGATTAACCCGACTAAATCCTTCAGTAGTAAAATCATCAAAACACTTGAAGTTTTTGATGTGTATTTGTTGTATAAAATGCTTATTCATTATGTTTCTTTAACGTAGATAGTCTGTGGTTAGTTTAGCATGGGAAATATTTAGCGATAGAAGTGATTCTTGAGAATTATTTATTATTTTTATGGGTAAATAAAATAACAATGTAGGATGGGCAAAGGCTCTTTCGTGCCCATCACCTTTCTAAAATGACCGGCACGCTATCGCTTTGCCCATCCTACGTTTTCCCAAACCGTCCATAACGAAACAAAATACTCGGCAGTAATAGTAAGTTCAAAAGGGTGGATGAAGCCAATCCACCAATAATGATTGCCGCCATAGGCCCCATAATCTCTCGCCCCGGGTTATCACTGTTAAAGGCTATCGGTAACATTGCCAAGGCTGTGACTAAAGCAGTCATTAATATTGAGGGTAAGCGTTCTTGAGCACCCAGTATCACTGTCTCCATATTCCACTGCTTACCTTCGACTTCAACTAAATGTTGATAATGCGATAACAGCATAATACTGTTGCGTACGGTAATGCCAAATAAAGTAATAAAGCCTACGATAGAGCCTACAGATAATGTTGCACCTGTGAGTACAACGGCTGCTACTCCACCAATTAAGGAAAACGGTAGATTTGCCAGTGTTAGTAATACGTGGCGAATGTTACCTATAGCGATATAAATAAAAATAAGTACGCCAGCACTGGCTATTAAGGAGTGTAAAACCAGGTCTTTTTTAGCTTGGGCTTGTTCTACGGCTGCACCGGTAAATTCAGGGTAACTATTGGCGGAAAAACGGATTTCATTTAGCACCCGTGTTTTGAGTTCTTGTATAAAATCATCCATGTCTCGGTCTTCGACATTACTTGTAATAGTTTGTTTTCGTTGCGCACCTTGATGCAAAATATTGTAGCGCCCCTCAGAATGTCTTATATCAGCTACTTGAGATAGGCGAATTAAACTGCCGTCTTTTGTGCGTATAGGCAAATCGGCAATGGCTTGTGGTTGTTCTCTTAATTCAGGCGCTAGAGCAACGGCTACATTGTATATGCGATTGCCTTGAATATTTTTACCAGTGATATGGCTTTCATAAGCGGTTTGTAAGGTGTTGATGACTTGTGCTGGTTGTAGCCCCCATAAAGCCAGTTGATCTAAATTTAGATGGACTTGTAGTAAAGGTGTGCCAGGTGGCGATCTGAGTTGTACATCGGTTGCTCCTGGAATGTCACGCATGATTTCCGCGACCGTTTGAGCTTTGCGATCCAGTGTATTTAAGTCATTGCCATAAATATTAACCACGACAGGCGAGGTGTAGCCGGAGATGGTTTCATCAACCCGTTCGGTTAAGAAGGTATTGGCTTCATATAAAATCCCCGGAAAGTCATTTAAAATAGTTCTTAATTGATCCAGCACCTGCTGTTGTTCTGCGCCAGATAACGGGGTAAGACGGACTTCATATTCACTGTAATGACTACCAAAGGTATCAGCGCCACGTTCTGCTCGACCAGCCCATTGTGAGACAGATTCTACACCGGATATTTTAAGGAATTGTTCGGTTAATTGTGAGCCAATACGAATAGATTCTTTTAATGATGTACCGGGGATGCTAGTGGTGTGGACAATATAATGGCCTTCACGTAATTCGGGTAAGAATTTATTGTCCAGATTTAAAAAGGTTAGTAAGCCCACGCAACAGATGACTAAGCTACTAGAAACAACCCATTTAAAATAAGCAGTAACCCAGTGTAATACCGCTTGATAACGTGGTTTTATCCATTTTATCAGTGGTGGCTCTTGTGTTTCGTTAAATGATTTTGAGTTGTTACCAAGAAATAAAAAACATAATGCCGGTGTTAAGGTTAAGGCAACAAGTAGCGACATTAAAATTGCTAAAATATAAGAAACGCCGAGGGGTGAGAATAAACGGCCTGCTACACCTGATAAGGTTAATAGTGGAACAAAAGCTAAGGCCACAATAAAACTAGCATAAACCACAGAGCTTCTTACTTCCATTGAGGCATCATAAACGACTGTTGCAACGGTTTTTGGTTGTGCCAGCAAACGGTTTTCTCGTAGTCTGCGAAAAATATTTTCAGTATCGATAATGGCATCATCCACTACTTCGCCCAGTGCAATGGCCAGGCCGCCCAAAACCATGATATTGAGATTAACACCACTTTCTAATAACACGATAATGGCGGTAATGAGTGATAAAGGAATTGCGGTTGCAGAAATGAGTGCGGTACGGATGTTAAATAGAAAAAGATAGAGAATAAGCACCACAAAAAATCCACCAATCAACAAGTGTCCAGAAAGGTTGGATAGAGAGGTTTCAATATAATCGGCAGGACGAAACAGGTGTGAGTAAAAATCAATATCCTGTTTTTTAAAAATACTGTCAAATTCAGTTAATGCCGCTTCAACTTGTTTGGAAACTGACAGTGTATTTGCTCCAAACTGACCAATCACCATCATTACTATGCCCTGTTTGCCTTTGATTTGGGCTGCCCCTATGGGTGGCTCAGCAGCATAAGCTATGTTAGCAACATCACCTAAGGTAATGTTTTTTCCTGCTTGACGTTTGACGATGACTTTTTTAAATTGTTCGGGGCTTGTGGGTTGCCCTGAAATTTGAATGGTAAAGCGTTGGTTATCATTTTCAATAAAACCGCCACCTTGAATCTCACCCGCTTGTTTAGCTGCATTGACAATATCTTCTACAGCCAGATTAAAACGATGCAGTTGAGCGGGGTCTATTTGGATTTGTAGTTGCTGCGTTTCACCACCAAAAATATTAACATCGGCAACGCCTGGAACAGCAAGTAGGCGAGGAACTAGCGTCCAATCAACTAGGCTGCGTAAATCAAGCAAGCTTTTACTGTTAGAACTTAAACCAATGGTTAATACCGTTGCAGATGAAGAAGATAGTGGTACAGGAATGGGGGGGGCTACATCTTCAGGTAATTTACTGCTTATGCTGTTTAAGCGTTCGCTGACTAACTGTCTGTTGCGGTAAATATCACTGTTTTCTTCAAAAATAGCCGTGACTATGGATAGGCCCTGTATTGATTCAGAACGGATGGATTTCATCCCGATTAATCCGCTAATACTGGTTTCTATTTGTTGGGTAACTAAAATCTCGACTTGTTCGGCTGAAAGTCCGGGAGATTCAGTCTGGATCACTACTTGTTTGGGGGAAAATTCAGGAAAAATATCTAAACCAGCGGTAGAAAAACGGTAGCTTCCATAGCAAAGCAAGATAACGGCAAGTGCGATAACGACACCGTAAAATCGAATAGAAAAGCGGACTAGAGTTGAGAGCATAGTGATTATCGTGGTGGTTTGCGCTGTTTTAAGTTTGTTGGCACACTATAAGCATTAATCATTGAACTTATTGGTAGAGATGTTCCTAATTAGAAGGGGAGTTGTTAGCTTGCTATCAAAACCAAAGGGTATGATATTGTTATGTTTTTAGTTTTGTCAAAACTAATGCTTTAATTTAGTTGCTTATATGTTGAGATATTGCTCACAAAGGTTCATATTGACGAATGAATAAAGTTAACTATATTTTTTGTAGATATTCAGTGTGTTTTTTGTGAATTATGGTGAATGTGATTTTTAAGGTTGTGGTGGATGCCAGAAAAGTAGTACTGGTTCTTTTATTTTTTACACGGGGATCAATATGACAATTGAAGGCATTAAAACTTTACATATAATTCCAGAAGGTAATGCGCCTTTTATAGAGTTGTGTAATCATTATTTGGGGTATTTCCCCAGCTCAAAGTTTGATTCAACAGTGCTGTATTTAATTGGTTTTAATGATCAGAAAACTAGAGATCAGACAAATACAGGAAAAATTATATTCTGGGAATTGAAGGGAAGCAGTCTGAAGTTGACACCAGCCAATTTAATTAGATTTTATCAGCTCATTAAAAAAGAAAAATATGATCTGGTTGTGTGTCATAGTCATGCATCACTAATTATGGCGTGTCTGGTTAATATTCTAACGCCAGTGTACAAAATTATAGGTATTAGTTATAAAAATGGAGAATTTGCCAGTAAGTTTATCAATTCATTCATTTATCTCTGTAAAAAGAGAGTTAGGCTCTTTGGTGTATTAAAATCAATTCAATTGGATATTTGTGAAAATTTAAAGGCTATGCCTGCCGAGTATATACAAGCATCTTGTTTCAGTCTTGATTATAGAAAAATCAGACATGAAAGACTTAGCAGAGCAGAAGCAAAAACAAGGCTTAACATTAGGCAGGGACGTTTTGTTTTTGGTGTTAGGCATGAGTCAGGGGTAGACGATGATATATTTTCGATCTTAACAGCATTTTCCTATACCAGGGATAAAATAAAGCAAGGCGTTTTGGTTGTTTTTTGTGAACGCAAACATCAAACAACTATCAGTAAAAAAGTAAAGACGTTGTTGATTGAGTCTGTCGTTATTTTTAGGTATGACTTAACCAGTTTTTCTCATTATTCCAGAGTTTTTGACGGCATAATAGTGACTTGTAATCCAGATAATATGAGTATTGGTTTATTACAATCAATGGTATCTGGCTTACCTGTTATTGCTACTAAATTACCTGCCAATATAGAGTATATTGGAAAGGCGGGTTATTTATATGATAGAGGTGATGCTTATCAGCTGACGTATTATATGGAGTTACTCTATAGTTTGACTCCAGAGGAGAGGATGGAATTAAAGAAAAAAGTACTGGCGCGGATTAATGAGGACTTTACTCCTCAAGTATGTAGGCAAAAATTCCAAGCGTTACCTATGGTGCAAAAATTTTTATACGAAGATATTTAAAAGGGTGAGATGAACATCCTTAGACATTGTTAACGGTATGGCGTTTGAAGGGAGGGGGCATGAACTTTAGAGACAGCTATTATTCGGTTTTTTCAAGGCTTTAGCGTTTTTTTATTATAGACTTTTAATTTAGTCATCATCTTCGTCAGGTATTTGTGATCTAAACTCATGCGATAACAGCATTTGGGTCCCCGTTATAACCAGCTCTTCCTCTTCTGATAATTGTTCGGTAATAAAATAACCTTGGGCGACTTTTATGGGCTGAGTGATATTCCGATGGATGAAGTGTTCTTCATCTACTTTTATAAAAACAAAGGCTATGCCAAGATGCCAAGCTAGCGATGATTCAGGAATGATAAAACCTGCTTGAGCTTGCTTTTGTTGTGGTACCCAAGCGGTCAAATTCATGCCTGCTTTGATTGCTGAGGTATTC
>DAOWHF010000119.1:0-2217 GCA_030641565.1 Methylomarinum sp. | reverse complement strand
TTAAATGCTAATTCACCATTTATGCCAGAAAGCCAGCGACCTTGCGCTTGTAGTTTTTCTAAAGAATAGGGCGTGTTATTTATTTGATGCTCTATCCATTGCTGATTTATGGCATAAGCCTTTAATGCGTCTATCGCAAAAGGTTCTCGTTCTTCTACAGTATTATCTATGCCTGTAAAACGTATACCAAGCTGCTGCTGTAAAAAATGTTGTTGTGGTTGTCTGTAAAAATTAAATACATCACTGATATCTATAATTTCGGGTTGTTTTGTACCTAATACCCCTTGCCACCAACGCTCAGTTTCTGGATTTTTTTCTCGTAAGGCCATTGCTGTTTCATAATCGGCTTGAGAAAAACTGCTAAGTTCCGACTCCCCATTAAAATATCGTGGGCTAAATGCTTGTAATGGATGTTTGGTGATTATGTCATTTAATTGATAGTAATTTTCTAGTACATCCAATAATTCACTAATAATGACTGAGGGGGGAATATCAGAATTATTGTGAATTGATAGCCCTTTGTAAGTGATGATGAGTTGTTGTCTGCTGGAGAGTAAGATTTCTAAAAATTGATAGCGATCATCCGTTCTCCGGGATCTATCACCTGTTCGTAAATTTTGTCCTATTAAGTCAAAGGTTAAATGTTGGTCAACTTTAGGGAATTCGCCTTCATTTATCCCTAATAAGGCAATGACTTTAAACGGGATTGAACGCATAGGTAACATGGAGCAGAAGGTGAGTTGTCCGCGTAAAAATCCTGTGGATGACTTACTCTCAGAGACTCTGCTTTCTAGCCAGGCTGTGATAACGTCTAAAGAAATATCTTCGGTATGTACTGTAGCTATAGTGCCCGATAAGTCTTCTAATAATTCATTTAACTGTTGGCGTTCTATTTGCTCAGTGGCTGTTTTTGAAGATAATAATTGATCCGCATAATAATACAGCCTGCGACTCCAGGTGCTAAGTGTTGTTCCACGTTTTAGCTCTTCACTGGCTTTAAATAATAGCTGAATAAAGTCATTAAAACGCCCTAATACTTGAGCCGAAGAACCTTCTATATCTCTATAGGGCAAGATGCTATCGACAAATTCATCTTCATTACCCACGGCATAGCCCATTAATAAGCGGTCTAAAGTGGCTTGCCAAGTATTTTGATTAAGTTCGGGTAGCCCCAGTTCTTTTTTATGTGCGGCTGATTTGCCCCAGCGCACATGGGTATCGGCAACCCAGTGCTTGATCAGTTCTAAATCTGTTTCTGTTAATGAAAACTGTGTATAAACTACGGGTTGCTCTAATAAATCCATCACACTTTGCCAACCGAAACGACTTTGACTGAGCTTTAAAAAACGGATAAAAGCATCAAGTAAGTTATTACTCAGGCGTAAACTCTTGTCGGCAACTGCGTGTTGAATATCACTAAATACTGCTGATATAAAGGGGGCATATCGTTGAATATCGGGTGCCATTACCACAATATCTCGGAGCTCAAGTGCAGGATTTTGCTCTAAGGCTTGCAGTAACAGATTTTTTAATACTTCTACCTCTCGCATTCTGGAGTGACAGGCATGAATGCTGATGGAGTTATCTTTTGTTAATTTCTTCCCTTCTAGTTGATTATTTAAAATGTCATTTTGTAGCTGCTGTAAATTATTGGTGACGTCTATGCCCTCAAAACTCTCAGGCTCAAAACTAAATTGAGTCTGTTCCAATAACATTTGCTGAAACTCTCTGCCTTGCTGGCCTAAAGTAGCAAGTAATGGATGGCCTTCTGTGGTTTCATCCCATTGTTTTTTATTGGCTAAATCGGCCCAATAAACTTGCGCCGGATTGAGCATAAATAAATGAATATCACAGTGTCGAGACAACCCTTGTAAATAATCTAAAAACAAGGGCGGCATGGTATTTAAACCAACAATAAATATTCTTTCTGGAAGTTGTTCAGAGAATTGGCCTTCAGTGCTTTGGTTGAGCTTGTTGATAACATCTTGCCATAATGAACCCCTGTGTTTATGTCCAATATCATCTGTTATTTTTTGCCACAAAGCGCGTTGCCAAACTTCATTGCCTTGTGGATAAAGTAGTTGTCCTCTCTGCCATAAAGCCAACATATCAGGACGCATCATTTGATATTGGTCAAAAATTTGGGCAAATTTCTGCGCCAATTGAAAGCGTTTTAATTCCTGGTTTTCACCTTGTATATAATGTTGTAGCGGTTTA
>DAOWHF010000282.1:0-11874 GCA_030641565.1 Methylomarinum sp. | reverse complement strand
TCGATTGAGTGCGGATTTTATTGAAACTAAGAAACAAACACATCAACAGATATCGACATGCTTTTACATTGATACATCCATATTCTTATTGTGAGCCATCATCCTTACAGCACCGACCTTATTAAAACAACCTTGCTTTTAAGGCAGCAAGCGTGCCGTCGCTGGAGTAGATATAAACAACATTATCGACAACAACTGGCCTTGCATCAATAGCAGAATCTGCTATTTTTATTCGACCTAACTGCCTACCATCACTTACAGCTAACCAGTGTAAATAACCGTCATAATCGCCAGTCACTACGTAATCATCATACGCCACAGGTGCTGTCAACACTCTATTAT
Organism: Methylomarinum sp.; assembly: GCA_030641565.1. Classification (GTDB taxonomy): domain Bacteria; phylum Pseudomonadota; class Gammaproteobacteria; order Methylococcales; family Methylomonadaceae; genus QPIN01. The sequence continues at coordinate 11,532 of DAOWHF010000282.1, read as the reverse complement.
ACAATTCATCTTGCTTCCAAAGTGAAGCTCCGTTACGCTGATCTAATTGCCAGACATGACTACTGGCATCACTAATATACAAATAGCGCCAATCATAACTCAATCCTGAGTACGAGGAGACATCGTCATTACGCCACAACACGTCACCATCAAACTCTAAAATTGCAGTGGTTCCGCCAGAATAGCTAGAAATAAAAATAACACCATCTGTTTCGACTGGATCAACATCCAAATCAACTAACCGTTCAATTTCAGAACGCCCACTGGGTATAGCTACACTGGTTTCCCAGCTATTTTTTCCATCGCTTAATCTTAATGCCAGCAGTTTTCCATTTGCATATCCTGCAATAACATTATCTCCGACTATGATTGGAGACCCTGTCCCTCTAATACTTAATGCTGGCACACTTCTTTCAAAAACCCATAATTGAGCCCCGTCATTCTCATTTAACGCGACCACTTTGCCATCGGTTGTGCGAACGATCACAATATTATTGGCAACAACTGGATTTGCAAGCACTTCGCTAGAAACAGCTGCAACCCACTGCTTTTCACCTGTCTCCACATTAAAAGCAACCACTTCCGCATTACTGGTTGCCAAAATAGCTAATTCAGATCCTACACCTGGTCCGGCAGAAAACTGATATTCTGTTTCTGTCTCCCAAATCAAATCACCTGTTTTTACATCTCTAGCCTGTACCAATCCACTTCTATCTGCTGCCAACACCTTACCGTAGCTCACAGCAAGCACAAGATTTAAGAATTGCTTATCTGCCCCACTCCCTACGCTCTCTTTCCATAGCACATCTATTTCAATTTCAGGTTTATACTCAACTAGTTCAGCTGGCGGCTCCTTGTTATCTTCTCCACCTAAAAAATAACTGGTCACACCTGTAACTAACTCATTGGTCGTCTCTATAGCGGCGCATCCTGATAGGGACAAAACAGCCGAGCCTGCCAAAAGAAAAGAAATGTATTTTATATTTTTCATCATCATTTTTTCAGCTTGAACCTAAACCACAGAATGCATGCAAACAATACCAACAACACAGATCATATAGACTATCGCCTCCGCCCACTATTTGCCGAAGGACTTCTAACAATCTTGAATAAACTCTAAAATCACACCTTGACCTTGTAGCGGACTAAAGTCCACGCTATACAAGGCTATTATTATTTATTACTTAATATATCAGCTGCAGTAATATCATCTAATTTGAATTGCAATAAAGGTGTATTTGCTCCTGCTCTTACTGCACTTTTGTATGCTGTACGCGCTTCACCCAATCTATCCAAGGCAACATATAAATCACCTGTTAACTCATCATAAGTTGCAGAGAAGCCTTGACTAGTTGATTGATCAACCTCTGCAATTAGTTGCAAACCTTTTTCATTTTCATTAGTTGCTTGTAATAATTTAATCAGTCTAATTCTTGCTATATTTTTTAACTCTACTGAACTCGCACTATTCATCTGCTGCTCTAAAATAGTTTTTGCAGCTTCCAAATCACCTTGCTGAACTTTTGTTTTAGCAAGTAGCAAAGCAGCATAATTTGCATAAGCTATTGAGCCATATTCAGTAGTAATACGCTCTGCTATTTTTTCAGTCGAATCATTTTCTTGTTTAATAAGACTTTCTTGTAATTGTTCAAATAATGCAGAAGCTTGATGCGCCTTATCTTTTTGACTACTCTGCCAATAGTTCCAGCCGACAATCATCACTATACCAACAGTAACACCTGCTATTGTTGATATGCCATTTTCTTTCCACCAGCCTTTTATCGCGGCGACTTGCTCTTCTTCTGTATCGTAAATTACCATTTTATTTCTCTATGTATTTATTAAATTAATACCCATATTCCCTGCTAAAAAGGAAATAAAACTAAAGCGATTCTATTAATAATTGAATAGCCTCATTTTGAGACATATTTCTTTGTTCTTCACCTGATAGAAGAGGTTTTAGGCTTATTTCTCCTTTCTCCACCTCATCCTCACCGATAATAATTGCATATTCGGCACCACTTTTATCAGCCTTTTTAAATTGGCTTTTAAAACTACCCGCACCGCAGTTAACTTGCAATTTGATTCCATTAACTTCGGTTCGCAATCTTTCAGCAAATTGCATACCTATTTTTTCTGCTTCTGCGCCTACTCGTATCATATAGACATCAACGGCACGATCAACGGGTAGATCATCCAATTGTTCTAATAACAACAAAAGACGCTCCATCCCCATAGCAAAACCAATGGCTTGGTTAGCCTTTCCACCTAATTGTTCGATCAATCCGTCATATCGGCCACCAGCACAAATCGTACCCTGCGAACCCAAATCTTCGGTAACCCATTCAAAAACAGTTTTACCGTAATAATCTAATCCACGAACTAATCGAGTGTTAAGTATGTATTTAACCCCTAGATTATCCAATGTCTCAGTCAGCGTTTTAAAATGATTACGACTTTCTTCACCCATGTAATCCATCAACTCAGGTGCATTTTCAATCAGCTGTTTCAACTCTCGATTCTTGCTATCAAGAATTCTTAAAGGGTTGGTATCCAATCTGCGTAGGCTATCTTCATCTAGCAATTCAATATGCTGCTTAAAATACTCGACTAATTTACCCCTGTAAACCAATCTTTCTTCTGTTGTTCCCAGGGTATTGAGTTCTAGCCTTACTTTCTCTCGAATACCAAGCTTTTTCCACATTCTATCGGTTAATAGAATCATCTCGGCATCAATATCCGGCCCAGCCATACCATAGGTTTCAACACCGAATTGATAAAACTGACGATATCGTCCTTTTTGTGGACGCTCATGTCTAAACATAGGTCCATAATACCAAAGCCTGTGCACTTGGTTATGTAATAAGCCATGCTCAAGACATGCTCTTAAACAACCCGCAGTACCCTCTGGCCTTAAAGTTAAAGAATCACCGTTACGATCATCAAAGGTATACATTTCCTTTTCAACAATATCAGTGACTTCACCGATAGAACGCTTAAATAATTCTGTTTTCTCGACAATTGGTAATCGAACTTCCTGATAACAATAACTTGCTAATACGTCTTTTACTATTTTTTCTGCATATTGCCATCGCGGAGATTGTTCCGGCAGTATATCGTGCATCCCTCGAATAGCCTGAACCGACTGATTTTTTTTTGCCATTTTTTATATTTTATCTACTATCTTTAGTCTTACGTTTTATTTTACGGCTGTATTTAATTGTTGCGCTTCTTTCGAGCCAGGAAACAGAGAAAATAGCTTTGCCCTATATTCTTCTGTTAACTGTTTATTACCCAATGCTCTTTCAGTTTGTACCGCATACCATAATGTTTGCGCATTATGTTTGGACACAGCCAGGTAACGCTCTAAAAATGCACGTGCAGACATATATTTACCAGCACGATAACTTATTTTTTGCATTTCAAATAATGAAGGGGCATAGTTTTTATTTACTCGCAAAGCCTGCCTAAAATTATACTCAGCCAGTGCTGAATCGCCATGCTTCGCCTCACAAAGCCCCATATTTGTATAAGCAAACCACTTTTTATTATTAAGTGGCATTTGCAAAGCCTGCTTTAAAAGCTCAAGCCCCTCTTTATAATCCCCTTGCTCACATAAGAAACGACCATAGTTGTTTTTTATGCTGGCATTATCAGAATCTAGACTTATTGCATTTTGGTAATGATAAGCCGCCTCATCATCTTCATTTAAGCGCTCATGCAACACACCTAAAATATTTTGCACATTTGCATTTCCAGAATCAATATCCTCAGCATTATCCAGATGATCCTTAGCTATTTTTAACATATTCATCTCAAGATATCGCACACCCATTTGTAAATACAAATCAGCCTGCTCTTGCTTAGACATTGAATCACGATTACTTTGCGTACTCACACAAGCCGTGACGAAAAGACCTATCAAACTAACAAAAAGCCACTTAACAAGTGTTTTATATAGCATTTGATATTCCCATTTTTTGTAATTTTAAATGTCTTCGACTTTTATCCTTCACTTTCCCAACCAATTGCCCACAGGCTGCATCAATATCCTCACCACGTGTTTTCCTAATGGTGGTAACAATGCCTGCTTTATGCAATACATCTTTGAATCGAGAAATTGTCTCAGCCGATGAACACAAATAATCTGAGTTTGGGAAAGGGTTAAATGGAATTAGATTGATTTTTGATGGCACGTCCTTTAATAACTTAACCAACATACGCGCATCTTTTATTGAATCATTAACGCCGTCTAACATAACATACTCAAAAGTAATATGTTTTCTCGGCCCTTGTTTTGCGTATACCCTACATGCAGCCATCAACTCTGATAACGGATATTTTTGATTAATGGGCACCAATTCATCACGCAACTCATCATTTGCGGCATGTAATGAGACCGCCATACTGACATCACAATCTTCATTCAATCTAAGCATTGCAGGAACAATACCTGATGTGCTAACAGTGACTCGTCGCTTAGACAAACCAAAGGTAAAATCATCCATCATCAAGTTCATTGCTGCAACCACATTATCATAATTAAGCAGAGGTTCCCCCATACCCATCATGACAACATTAGTAATTCTCTTTTCTGGCCCTAATCGCTTTTGTGCGACATACAATTGACCAATAATTTCAGCAACCGACAGGTTTCGATTAAATCCCTGTTTTGCTGTAGAACAAAATGTACAGGCTAAAGCACAACCAATTTGAGAAGAGACACATAAAGTACCACGATTTTCTTCGGGTATAAAAACACTCTCAATTCGATTACCCAGCCCCATTTCAACCACCCACTTTCGGGTGCCATCACTAGCTATTTGCTCAATTAAAATTTCAGGAGCTGTAATCGTACAATTTTCATTTAGATACGCGCGTAACGATTTACTCAAGTTAGTCATCTGATCGAAATCAGTGACATCTTCCTGATATATCCATTTTAATATCTGTGTTGCACGAAATGATTTCTCACCCATCTCGACAAAAAAGGCCGCAAGACCTTTTCTATCGAAATTAAGTAAATTAACCTTATCTGAATTAACGGATTCGGTCACAAAGCTCTTCTTCTGAGAAGAAATATGAAATTTCTCTTGCTGCTGACTCAGTTGCATCAGAACCATGAACAGCATTTTCATCAATGCTTTCTGCAAAATCAGCACGGATAGTGCCAGCATCAGCTTCTTTAGGGTTAGTTGCGCCCATTAAGTCACGGTTTTTCAATACCGCACCTTCACCCTCAAGCACTTGCACAACAACAGGACCAGAAGTCATGAATGCAACTAAATCGTTAAAGAAAGGACGCTCTGAATGCTCTGCATAAAAACCTTCCGCTTTCTCTTTTGATAATTGTTGCATTTTTGATGCAACTACTCTTAAACCATTTTTTTCAAAACGAGTAACAATTTCGCCGATAACATTTTTTGCAACTGCATCAGGTTTAATAATTGAAAAAGTACGTTCTATTGCCATTTTTTTTAAAACTCCAAAAGTTTTTGTTTAATAAATTTTTATATAAAACAGGTAAAAGGTTCAAAGAGCCTCAGCATAACCTATGCTGTTAATCTTGCTATCCCCTAGTCCCTGGTTATTTTGCATGTTTAAGAGCATTTTGAAAAAGCGAATTATTTTATCCCCTACTCACTCAAGCCTCTCCAGCAGGAGAAGGCTTAAAAGCAACGCTTTTTTTATGCTCTTAAATCTTTTTTCGCCTTGTACCTTTAGCCTTGAGCCTGCTATTAAGGCATCTCATCAATTTCTTCGCCTTCTTTAATCGGCAACATTAAATCTTCTTTACTAATACCCAGCGCCAATACAATTGGGCTAGCGACATAAATAGAAGAATAAGTACCGATACCTACACCAATTAATAGCGCGATAGCGAAGTTATGAATAATTTCTCCACCTAACCAAGCCAAAGCGACCAGTACCAGTGCAGTTGTAACAGAGGTCATCAATGTACGGCTTAGGGTTTGATTAAGTGAAATATTCATCACTTCTTCTGCCGAACCACCTCTTAAGGTTCTAAAGTTCTCTCTAATTCTGTCATAAACAACAATCGTGTCATTTAAAGAATAACCAATAACCGCCAATACTGCTGCCAATACCGTCAGATCAAATTCCATTTGTAAAACAGAAAAGAAACCCAAGGTAATAATGACATCATGAAGTAATGCAGCCACCGATCCTAAAGAGAATTTGTGCTCAAAGCGCCAGGCAACATAAACCAGAATACCAAAGATGGAATAAAGCAATGCTAAACCGCCATCTTCAGCCAGTTCATCGCCCACTTGTGGACCAACGAATTCTACTCGGCGTAAATCAGCAGCTTCAGCAGTATTTTTATTAACCGCACTAAGCACTTTATTACTTAATTCTGCATTACTTATGCCTTCTTGCGGCTTAAGTCGAATTAAGACATCTTTAGTTGTACCAAAATTTTGTACTGTGGCATCTTCAAATCCAGATTCAGCCAGTGCGCTACGCAATGCTTGTATATCAGCCGATTGTTTGTAACCTACTTCAACTAATGTGCCACCGGTAAAATCAATGCCCAATTTTAAACCACTAATAGCCAATGAAGCGATTGAACAAACAATCAACAAACTAGAAATAATCAGTGCTATTTTACGCTTGCCTAAAAAATTAATATCTTGTTTAAACATTTTCTCTTCCCACTAAATTGATAGCTTTTCAACGTGACGATTACCATAAGCCCAGTTAACCATCATTCGTGTTCCCCAAATTGCTGTAAACAGAGACACTAAAATACCGATGGATAATGTGACAGCAAAGCCTTTTACAGGTCCTGTACCAAAACCAAATAACACTAAAGCAACCAATAAGGTGGTGATATTGGCATCTAAAATGGTCACAAATGCTTTCTCATAACCTGTAAAAACACTGGACTGAGGGGTATTACCTATTCTCATCTCTTCTTTAATTCTTTCAAAAATAAGCACGTTTGCATCAACCGCCATTCCGACTGTTAATACGATACCAGCAATACCAGGCAAGGTTAATGTTGCTTGTAATAGCGATAGAACCGCAACAATAACGATCAGGTTAAATGCCAAGGCCACATTGGCAATTAAGCCAAATGCTTTGTAATAAACCGCCATCAACACCAGAACCAAGACAAAACCAACCACAACAGACATTAAACCTTTATCAATATTATCTTGACCAAGACTTGGTCCCACTGTGCGTTCTTCAACAATATCAACCGGTGCAGCCAATGCCCCTGCTCTTAACAATAGCGCAAGATTACGAGCCTCTTGCGGACTATCCAGACCTGTTGTTTGGAAACGTTTACTGAAAGTATCACGAATTGTAGCGACACTAATCACTTTTTCTACCTTTTCTTTATGACGAACTTTTTTACCATTCACTGTGCGGGTTTCAGTTTTATACTCAATGAAAACTACCGCCATTGGCTTGCCAATATTCTTCTGGGTCATTTTGCCCATTTTTTTCGCGCCAATACCATTCAAGGTAATAAATACCGCTGCTGAACCATTTTGATCCAAACCTGAAGAGGCATCGACAATCTGATTACCCGTTACGATAACGCGACGTTTAAGTAGAATAGGATTACCATCTTTTTCGTAATACAAACGAGATCCAACGGGTATACGTCCTGAAACAGCTTGTTGTACATCATGTTTTACATCTGCCAATCGATATTCTAGTGTTGCTGTAGTTCCTAAGATCTCTTTTGCTCTAGTGGTATCTTGCACACCAGGTAATTGCACAACAATACGATTATCACCTTGTTGTTGAATAACCGGCTCTGCCACACCAATTTCATTCACTCGGTTACGTAACGTGGTCATATTTTGAGCTAAAGCAAATTTCTTGATTTCTTTTTGCTCATTCTCAGAAATTGAGACCAACAATTCTGTTGAATCCTCAACATCAACAACTTTAAGCGCTCTAAAATCTTTTGCTAACATATCCAGAGTTGCTAATTTAAACTCTGCATTTTTAAGATTAACTTTAATACTACCTTGTTCTTTAGAAACTGATTGATATCTGATTTTTGCCGCTCTTAATGCCGAACGAATATCATTATTATATCGATCCTCTGCTTGTTTAAGCGCAGCATCCATATCCACTTCTAAAAGAAAATGCACCCCTCCTCTCAGATCCAGACCTAAATACATTGGGCTTGCACCTAAAGAGCGTAACCACTCAGGTGTCGCAGGTGCCAAATTTAAGGCAACCGTAATATTTCGTCCTGCTGATTCTCTTAATAAGTCGGCTGCTTTTAATTGATCATCGGTATTATTAAACCGAGCAAGTACTTTCCCGTTATCAAATTCAAAAGACTTTACCAATAAACCAGCACTTTTAAGACTAGCTTCAATTTCATCTGCTTTTGCTTGTTGCAGTTTAGTTGTCGTCGATGAAGACAATTGAACTGATGGATCATTACCAAATAAATTAGGTAATGCATAAAGAATTCCGACAGCTAAAACAATCAGAATAAGAAGATTCTTCCAAAAAGGGAAACGATTTTGCATTGTCTTTCCAACGATTAAACGCAAAAAACTCAACCGAAACTATTCAGCTGAGCTTTTTTGAGAAGTAATTTAAGATTTTGATTTTTTATTAACTGCTTTGTATGTGCCTTTAGGCATCATATTAGCTATCGCATGACGCTGAACCATTACAAACATATTGTCATTGATTTCAAGCTTAACAAAGTTATCATCAACTTCAGCCACTTTACCTAATAGGCCGCCAGTAGTAACAACTTCAGCACCTTTAGACAACGCAGCTAACATTTGTTTTTGTTCTTTACTTCGCTTTGATTGAGGACGAATAAAAAGAAAGTAAAAGAACACTAATATAGCGACTGGAAATAGCATACCTTCAATGCCTGGTGCCGATGCTGTTGGAGCAGCTTGAGCAGCTGCATCAGATATAAAAAAACTCATTGTTATCCTCAATTGTTATAGTTATTAATATTTTCAATTAAACATAATTTCAATCTATAAAATCATATCTAACCTACCCAAACCAGGTATATTTCAGGCTCAGACCAAAACCAGTTATTATGCCACAGTCGGTACAGATTTACCTCGTAACTGATAAAATTCGCTAATAAAATCATCGAACTTCTGTTCAGAAATAGCTTCTCTTATATCTTCCATCAACTTTAAATAATAATATAAATTATGGATAGTATTAAGCCTAGACCCTAACATTTCTCTACACTTATCTAAATGGCGTAAATATGAACGGGAATAATTCTGACAGGTATAGCAGCCGCAAGATTCATCCAGAGGACCTGTATCAAATTCATACTGACTATTTCTAATCCTTACCACGCCTGTTGTCGTAAATAAATGACCATTTCTAGCATTTCTTGTTGGCATCACGCAATCGAACATATCAATGCCGCGTCTAACTGCTTCAACCAAGTCTTCAGGTGTTCCCACCCCCATCAAATACCGAGGCTTATCCGTCGGCATTTTCTGATGCACCACATCAAGTGTGCCCATCATTTCTTCTTTAGGCTCGCCTACTGATAAACCACCAATGGCGTAACCATCGAAACCTATATCCAACAAACCATCAATAGATTCCTGACGTAAATGCTCATACATTCCACCTTGAACAATCCCAAATAATGCGGCTGGATTATCAGCATGTGCTTTTTTACTACGTTCAGCCCAACGCAAAGACAAGCGCATTGAGTCGGCAGCTTCTTGCACTGTCGCAGGATAAGGCGTGCACTCATCAAATATCATCACAATATCCGAACCCAAATCGCGCTGAACCTGCATAGACTCTTCAGGCCCCATAAAAATCTTACTGCCATTTACAGGAGACTTAAATGTCACCCCTTCCTCAGTAATTTTTCGCATCGCACCTAGGCTGAAGACCTGAAAACCGCCTGAATCGGTTAAAATAGGCTTATCCCAATGCATAAAGTCATGTAAATCGCCATGCGCTTTTATCACTTCAGTACCTGGACGCAACATCAAATGAAAGGTATTACCTAAAATAATTTGCGCACCAATTCCTTTTAGCTCTTCCGATGTCAGTGACTTAACCGAACCATAAGTGCCAACCGGCATAAAAATAGGCGTTTCAATGGTGCCACGGTCAAACTTTAACTGTCCTCTACGGGCATGACCATCAGTATTTTTTAGTGTAAATTCCATTAAAAGAACATCTCTTTAATCTCATCTCAAGTAATAAACCAGGGATGAGAATCATAATCCAATAAAAAAGGCCGGTAAACCGACCTTTTTCGTGTTAAAAAAAGCAATTAACTATTTTAACAAACCTTGCAGTAATCCATTTAACTTATGAACAAACTCAGCAGGATCATCTAACTGCCCGCCTTCGCTCAAAATAGCCTGGTCAAATAAAATATGAGTGATATCAGCAAAACGCGCATCATCTTGCTCATCTTTAATTGTAGCAACCAAAGCATGAGTAGGGTTAATTTCAAAAATAGGTTTTGAACCACCCATACCCATCATGTTTAATGACTGACCTGCTTCCTTCATAATACGTTCCATATTAAGGCTCATATCATTATCACCAGTTACCAAACAGGCTGGAGAATCAGTTAATCGATTGGTAGTACGAACTTCGCTAACTTTATCACCCAAGACTTCTTTCATTTGCTTCAAAATCGCTTCAAAGTCTTTATTGGTTTCTTCTTTTTCTTTCTTTTCCTCTTCAGTATCTAGCTTATCTAGATCCAACTCACCTTTAGCAACCGATTGCAGTTGTTTACCATCAAACTCAGTTAAGTTAGAAATCAACCACTCATCAACACGATCAGCCATTAAGATGACTTCGATACCTTTTTTACGGAAAATCTCTAAATGTGGACTGTTTTTCGCCGCTGCAAAACTGTCTGCTGTCACATAATAAATTTTTTCCTGCCCTTCTTGCATACGCTCAACATAAGACTCTAAAGAAACATCTTGTTTTTCTTTATCAGTATGAGTTGAAGAGAAACGTAGTAATTTAGCAATGGCATCTTTATTTTTGTGATCTTCAATTACACCTTCTTTGATGACGTTACCAAATTCTGACCAGAATTTTTCATAGGTTTCTTCGTCTTTAGCCATCGTTTTCAACAAACCTAATACTTTCTTAACCGCACCGGCTTTAATCGTACTAATTTGTTTACTTTGCTGAAGAATTTCTCTTGATACGTTTAATGGCAATGAATCCGCATCAATCACCCCGCGAACAAAACGCAAGTAACGCGGCATTAACTGCTCTGCATCATCAGTAATAAAGACTTTACGGATATAAAGTTTTACTCCGTGCTTGGCATCTCTGTCCCACATATCAAAAGGTGCACGTGCAGGTACATAGAGCAGCAAAGTATATTCATTAGTTCCTTCTACTTTACTATGTACATGCGTTAATGGCTCTTGAAAATCATGCCCTACATGCTTATAAAACTCATTATATTCTTCATCAGAAATTTCATCTTTTGATTTTGTCCACAACGCAGAGGCACTATTTACTGTTTCATCTTCAACCCGTGCTGGC
>DAOWHF010000075.1:0-4125 GCA_030641565.1 Methylomarinum sp. | reverse complement strand
GGGGGCTACCTAACTATTTTATTTGCGCTTCTGTGGAGCCAAAAGACAAGTCAGGATTCGGAAGTTATTGAATCCTCACTCCTTATTAGCCTTCATCGCTTTTTTCAGCACAATGAATACACTGACTGGAAAAAGGAATTGCCTTTAAGCGTTCTTTTTTAATCGGCAGCCCACAGCTTAGACAAATACCAAACGTACCACCATCTATTCGCAATATTGCTTGTTTTATTTTCTCTATTTCAGTACGCGTACTATTTCCCAAAGCATCCAGCACCTCATCATTTTCTGCTTCAACTGCCTGTTCAGCAAAATCCTTTGAAAGAGGAGAATCAAGATGTTTTACATCATCGGTTATATGCTTAAGCCGGTCATCTAATTCCTCAAGTAAGTCAATAAGGTTTTCGCGTACCTGTTTAAAATCATTCATATCCTGCCCATTATTTATTAAATATACTCTGCGCGGTCAAGTTTTCGGCTTTCTATTGGCCGATTTTTGCTGCTAGCTGCGTAGCTAAAATAGTTGCATAACTTGCTATGTGCCTATTTTAGTGCCTTGTTCTCAACAAAAACCAACTCACTATAAAAAATAAAAACTTGACCGTATGGTGCATATGTCCGAGAAAAGTACCTACTAAAGCCGCTCACTCTATAAGTATTTTTCCATCCACCCAGCCCCTTTAAGCCTATGCTATACAATAAGAAGGAATCCAGCTGCGCTCAATCATATGCTCTGGCAATTCATTAAAATCAAATGCCTTACCATCTTCAATCATTTGCTTAACATCAAACAATTTACCAACTTCAGGAATATCATTAAAGAACATAGTGTAAAAAGGACTCACCAATGCTTTTGAAACTTTCATACCTATAGGTCCGATAAAGTTTCGTCTTTGTCCTACATGCGCAACTTCATCAATAGTAATTTCGTCTAGCAGTTCTTTTAAGCGCTCTCTTACTTCTGGTTCATCTACCAATACTTCATCAAATAAAGCATGTAAATGGCAGTAAAAAGTAACCCCCATTAACTCAGTAACAAATGCAGGTGTATCCATTAAAAAGCCAGGGAATTTTGGAAACTGCTCATAAATTTTTTCTTTAATAGGACCTAATGGCACCCATTCAACTTTATCTAATCCACAAGTCTTTAGCATCTCATCAAACAAACGTACATGACAAAATTCTTCAGCCAAATGCACACGACTAATTTTATCTTCTACTGTATGTGAATTTGCCATATCAGGCACTGAATCCCAAGCACCTTTGATACCTACCCATTCATGACGAGCAAACTTGTAAATACCAGTAAGCATTAAGGTCATACGATCTAATGATTCAATGTCATCTTCTACTTCTACATAGTTACGATAAAATGCGTCAGGATCAGCTAATGGTGTACGCAATGAAACAGGATTATCCTGAAAATGCTTCAATCTAGCTCGTTTTTTCGCCAAATCCTTATCATCTTCAAACAACTCTCCGCCATGTTGCTGAGTAAATTCCCAATAACTTTCAAAATTTACTTTTCTTTGCTCTTCAGTAGCCGGTGAAAACACCGACAAATACTTACCTGCTCCCATCTTAGGAAACTCCTCTTGTGATTTAAACTGACTTTTATTAGCCACCATTATCTGTCATCCCCTTACTAGGGGCAATTAATCATTTCCTGATAAAAACAAGAACAATCAATAACAACCCTACTTATTATAATAGTATTATCCTGTTTTACTTAGTAATGTTTAATTTTTTATCTTTTACATCTACACTAACCACATCACCAGCAACAAAGTTACCAGCCAATATTTCATTAGCCAATAAATTTTCCAATTGGTTCTGAATTACTCTTTTTAGTGGCCTAGCCCCATAAACAGGATCAAAACCGGCTTCACCTATTAAGTCCAATGCCTGTTCGCTAATTTCAAAGCCAAGTTCTTTATCCAATAAGCGAGCTTTAAGATACTCAATCTGATTTTTGGCAATCGCTCTGATTTGCTCCTTGCCTAATGGATGAAATACAACCGACTCATCTATCCTATTGATAAATTCAGGTCTAAATTGCATTGAAACAATTTCCATAACAGCCGCTTTCATCTCTTCATAATTGTCATCACCTGCTAATTCCTGAATTCGATCCGAACCTAAATTTGAGGTCATCACAACAACTGTATTTCTAAAATCAACGGTTCGCCCTTGACCATCCGTTAAACGTCCATCATCAAGCACTTGCAGCAATATATTAAAGACATCAGCATGCGCCTTTTCTACCTCATCCATTAAAATAACCGAATATGGTTTTCTGCGTACAGCCTCAGTCAAATACCCACCCTCCTCATAGCCGACATAACCTGGGGGCGCACCAATTAATCTAGCAACCGAATGTTTTTCCATAAATTCAGACATATCAATACGTACCATAGCTTCTTCGGTATCAAACATAAATGCAGCCAGAGCCTTACATAACTCTGTTTTACCCACACCGGTTGGCCCTAAGAACAGGAATGATCCATTCGGTCTATTGGGGTCAGACAACCCTGCTCTAGATCTGCGAATGGCATTACTAACTGCTTTTAAAGCTTCTTGCTGACCAATAACACGCTGACTCAATTCAGCTTCCATGCGAAGCAGCTTGTCTCGCTCGCCTTCCATCATTTTGGAAACCGGAATCCCTGTCCATTTAGAAACCACTTCGGCAATTTCTTCTTCTGTTACTTTATTTCGTAACAATGTCATATCCTGCATTTCAGCCTGAGAGGCCAAATCAAGCTCTTTCTCTAACTTTGGAATTTCACCATACTGAAGCTCCGACATCAAAGCCAAATCATTAGCTCGGCTTGCCGTTTCCAGCCTAAATCGTGCTTGCTCTAGCTGTTCTTTAATCGATGCAGAGCCTTGCAAAGCCGCTTTTTCACCTTTCCAGATTTCTTCTAAATCAGAATATTCCTTTTCCAGTTCTGAGATTTCAGTTTCCAAGGTTTTCAAGCGCTTCTTAGAGGCTTTATCCGACTCATTTTTCATCGCTTCAGCTTCAATTTTTAATTGAATCAAGCGTCTATCCAGCTTATCCATCACTTCTGGCTTAGAATCAATTTCCATCCGAATTCGGCTAGCCGCTTCATCAATTAAATCAATGGCTTTATCCGGTAATTGTCTATCAGAAATATAACGATGCGATAAGCTCGCCGCAGCAACAATTGCCGGATCGGTAATATCAACACCATGATGCACCTCATAGCGTTCTTTTAAGCCTCGCAAAATTGCAACCGTGTCTTCAACGCAGGGTTCGTCAACCTGAATCTTTTGGAAGCGACGCTCTAAAGCGGCATCTTTTTCAATATACTGCCTATATTCATCCAATGTTGTGGCACCGACACAATGTAATTCACCTCGCGCCAAGGCAGGTTTTAGCATGTTACCTGCATCCATAGCACCATCCGCCTTGCCTGCACCCACCATGGTGTGTAGCTCATCAATAAACAGAATGATCTGGCCTTCACATTTGGCGATATCATTCAACACGGCTTTAAGACGTTCTTCAAATTCACCGCGAAACTTTGCGCCTGCAATTAACGCCGCCATATCTAAAGATAAAACCTGCTTACCTTTTATGCCTTCAGGTACTTCACCGTTAACAATACGTTGCGCTAAACCTTCGACAATTGCTGTTTTACCGACGCCTGGCTCACCAATCAATACAGGGTTATTTTTAGTTCTGCGTTGTAATACCTGAATAGTTCTACGAATCTCATCATCTCGACCAATAACAGGATCTAACTTGCCTTGCTCAGCTCTTTTGGTCAGATTAGTAGTATATTTTTTTAACGCCTGCCTTTGGTCTTCTGCATTGGCATCATCCACCGGCTGACCACCACGTAAGTTATCAATCGCTTGTTCTATTGCCTGCTTATTTACACCATGTTTCTTCAATAAAGCTTGCATAGCACCTTTAGCCTCACAAGCCGCTAACAAAAACAGCTCACTGGAAATAAAGTTATCTTGGCGTTGTTGAGCAAACTTATCGGTTAAATTTAACATACGAGATAATTCATTCGATAACTGAACATCTCCGCCAGTACCGGAAACAGTAGCTAGTTTTGTAATCTCTTCTGCAATCTCTGCTCGCAATGCACT
>DAOWHF010000359.1:0-4531 GCA_030641565.1 Methylomarinum sp. | reverse complement strand
CTTCTAAAGCATTCTCCGGCTCAGCTATATCATCTGTATTGCTTGCAACAACGACTCTTACTTCTTTTTCAATTGCTTGTTCATTTGGATCCAGCGCGGCGATCAAACCAGCTTCAGAATTATCACCTCCCTCTAAAGCATTCTCCGGCTCAGCTATATCATCTGTATTGCTTGCAACCACATTTATTTCTGTATTAACTCTCGGCAACTCACTTAACAATAAAATTTGTTTTTCTGTAGCACTAACAAATTGCTCGCTTTCTAATTTAGAATTAAAACCACCCGTATTAAATTCCCACAAAAAGAAAATAATATTAAGCAATAGAGAAAAAACAAATAGAAACTTCATCAGACACCTGCTTCTTTAGCAAGTAAAGACAAACCTTTAAACACAAAATCAGGTTCTACTATTACTTCTAACTTAAGTGTATTTGCAATCAATTCTGCATCTCCCCCCGTTAAAACCAGTGTTTTACTCTGACAAAGGTCCCTCACCGCTTTCTCTATTAGCCCAGCCGCAGCATAAATTGTCCCTGTATAAACCGCTGAGTCTGTAGAATCAGCCAACCCAAGGGAATACGGCTTATTAATAAACCCAAGATCCTCTGTGCCTTGATATAACGACTTTTTCATCAACTGTACCCCTGGACTAATTAATCCACCTAAATGCTGTCCAGTTTCATCCAAACAATCAAGTGTAATGGCAGTACCACAATCAACTATACAATTAATCTCAGGGTAATAATGCCGTAATGCGATTAAACCCAACCATCTATCCACACCCAGTTTTTCAGCATCTTGATAAGCACTGGTAACAGAACAGGCTTGCACTGAAGATTTAGCAATAAACACGTTAATATCAGGCCAGTTTTGTTTAGCTATAGTAACAAGCTGCTGTCTGATTTCTTTTGCACTGACTGAAGATATTGCCAGTAGTTGTGGAGCGTCCAGTTTTGACCAGTACTGTTGAATTTCTTGACTAAAGTCCATCAGTTTATAAGAAACATTACCTCTAGCGCCAATCTCTCCATTTTTTTCAACACACCACTTAATACGGGTGTTACCTATATCAAGCAATAGTTTCATGATTGACGAAAACTTACCTCGCCAGAAGCGAACGCTTTAACTTGCCCTTGCTCATCTGCTAACAACAACAAGCCGTTATTATCTATGCCTTCAACACGGCCTGAAAACACATTCGACCCCATATAAATATTAACATCCTTGCCTTTCATACAATCATAGCTACGCCATGCGTCTATATAATGCGACAAAGTATCCTGTTCAAAATTTGCTATGGTAGGTATTGAATGATTTAACAGGGTTGCTGCCAATTTATTTCTTATTTTCGCAGAATTATCATTAAGAATTTGATTAAGATCCACCCAGTCTTGGGTAATCGATTTGGCTTTTTCTTCAGGCAAATAACAATTTAACCCTAATCCAATAACAGCATTACAAGGGCCTTCTGTTTCACCAGAAACCTCGATTAAGATGCCAGCCAGCTTTCTTTCTTTCCAATATATATCATTAGGCCATTTCAATCCCACATCATCAATACCGCAGTCATTTAATGCGCGAATAACTGCCACACCAACTGCAAGACTTAATCCGTTTATTGAGGCTGGGCCATTTTGAAACTGCCAAAGTATTGAAAGATAAATATTACTGCCAAATGGTGAGACCCATTCTCGCCCTCTGCGCCCCTTACCAGAGGTTTGATGCTCCGAAAAACAAACGACGCCACTTTGCTGGCAAGCATGAGATTTATCGACTAAATAGCTGTTAGTCGAATTAATACAATCATGAATTTCCAGCTCCGAAATCAATGCTGCTACATTTGTATTCAAGCTCGGCATTATTTCTGCTTCAGACAGTAATTGTATAGGGAACTCTAAGCGATATCCTTTACCAGAAACCGCACTAAAGGCAATACCAAGTTCAGTTAAATTATTTAGCTGCTTACATACGGCTGAGCGACTAATACCAATGCTTTTAGCCAGTTCAGTACCTGAATGAAACTGACCATCGGCCAGCCTATTTAAAATCTTTTTTTGACTAGATGAAATGAGCACTTGCTTGCTAAAACCTCACGTTTTCTTTTGTTCGCGAATTTGCTGCATTTGCCTTTTCACAACATGTTTAATCAATACTTCTCGGTCTTGTTCCTTTAGATCAAAGTAATCAATGCCAATTTGAAAAGGCATTTCACTAGATTCAGGTGTATTTTCCTTGCAATAAACCACCTTTCCATGAATCGTAATAACAGCCAGACATGAGGTCAGTAATAATTTAATTTCAAGAAATTCACCTTGTTTAATTTCAACCTCATTATCAAATGCTAAACCAGATGCGCTAATATTCGCCTTACGCATGGCACTCTCAGACAAGTCATTCCCTTGCATTAAGACAGCTTGAGACAATATGTTAATCTTTGACTCTATAACCTTTAAGTAATCTGCAATTTCAGGTTCGTTTTTTTCAATCCTATACATGATTAAATTGCTTTCTTGATCAAGCATATCTAATGCTGTCACCAAAGAGCAATTACTAAGTAAATCATCTGTCAGCTGACTTGCCGTAATGACTGCTTGCTCATCAACTATTTTGTAGAACAGATTAACTTCATCATCGATACGAAAAAAACGTCGTCTGTCTTTATCATCTGTTTCCTTAGTTTTATCCACAATACATCCTGCTGCTTTATTAATTAGATTTATCGGTTAAGTTGTCTGTTTGGATCATGTCACTTAGCTCTTCAGCTTTTAATCCAAGCGTAGGATCATCTTGAGCAATAACAATTTCCACTCGCCTATTCTTTGCACGATTTTCAGCTGAATTATTATCGACTAAAGGTCTAGTATCAGCATAGCCTTGAATAATAATTCTCTCCGGATTAGTCTCTTTATTACTCAACATAAAATGAGCGACTGTGACAGAGCGAGAAGCCGAAAGCTCCCAGTTAGATCGATACCAATCCGTCGATATAGGGATATTATCAGTATGTCCAGCTACGTACACCTCACCAACAGAAACATTAACTGCCTCGGTTATTTTTTCCATTACCGGCTCAAAACCCGCTTTAAGAACCGCTGCTCCAGAAGGGAAAGAACCTTTCTCATCAATCCGAATAACAATCTTTAAACCGTCAGTTTCGACTGAAACCAAGCCTTCCTTAATCTCCGCATCCAGAGATTCTACAATTTGTTCTGCTTGAACCTTTATTTCATCCAATTTGATCTGCAGTAATTGTTGTTTGGCTTGCTCCATGTCATCAACACTCATACTTAGTTTTTCATCTTCCTGCTCAGTGCTCTGTTTTATCTCATCAATAGCAGAAGGTGTTGTTTGAGCCGGGGAAAAATGTTGGGCAATAATACTCGTCCCCATTGGAATTTCATTTGCTGATATACTGCTTTGCACACCAAAAGCTTCGTTCATTGAGCCTGCTAATTTTTTAAATTTAGAGATATCCATAGTGGCAAATGACAATAACAATACAAAAAAGCACATCAACAACGACATTAAATCAGCAAACGTCGCCAGCCATGTTGGTGCCCCAACGGGGGGACATTTAGGACATTCTTCAGCCATCGTAATTACTCCTCGACTTCAACGATACGTTTTTTCTCTGGAATATATGAGTTTAATAACACTTCTAATACCTTGGGGTTCATTCCTTCTTGAATCCCGGAAATAGTATCTACAATTAATTCTTTATTGGCTTTTTCATAATTTAAAACATAAGCTAATTTATCCACCATAGGCAAAGCAAAACAGTTAGCTACCATCGCCCCATAAAGCGTGGTTAACAATGCCACCGCCATAGCGGGACCAATACTGGCTGGGTCTGACATATTGGCAAGCATTTGTACTAGTCCAACCAAGGTACCGATCATACCCATCGCCGGTGCTAAATCGCCCACACCTTTCCACATATCCTGTCCAATCTCATTCCTACTGACCATTTGATCAATTTCTTGTTGCAGCATCTTCTTAACAAATACGGGGTCATGTCCATCCACACATAAATTGATACCTTTTTGCATGAAAGGATTTAATATTTCTTCATCTTCTAGCGCAAGCAGTCCATTCTTTCTTGCTACATCTGCCAGCCTAACCGCTTCTTCAATCAAAGCAACTGGATCATCTTTTTTATTAAAGAAGGTTTTACCTAAAATTCCAAATGAACGAAGAAAATCAGATAATGGAATCCGCATTAAACTTACACCCAGCGTCCCACCAATCACAATCAGTAATGACGGTACATTGACAAACAACATGACATCACCACCGGTTGCAATAGCTGCAACGATAATACCAATGCCTAATAAAAAACCAACTAAGGATGCTATATCCACTTTAACCCTCTTTTTAGTACGAAAAATCAGTCCCTACTAATGGAAACCATTTAACTTTCGTGTCTTGTGTATACTCCGCGCGGCCAAGTTTTCGGTTTTCTATTGGCTGATTTTTGCTGATAGCTGCGTTGCTGAAATAGTTGCGTAGCTTGCTATGCGCCTATTTCAGT
>DAOWHF010000208.1:0-2426 GCA_030641565.1 Methylomarinum sp. | reverse complement strand
TCATGCCAAGGGGCCTTATATTTTTGATAGCGAAAATAAACAATATATTGATTATGTTGGATCATGGGGGCCAATGATTCTAGGCCATGCTCACGCTGAAGTGATTGAGGTGGTTAAACAAACTGCTGAAAAAGGTTTAAGTTTTGGTGCGCCAACTGAGATAGAAACTTTAATGGCAGAAAAAGTCTGTGAATTAGTGCCTTCTATCGATATGGTTCGTATGGTCAGTTCGGGGACAGAAGCCACTATGAGTGCTTTACGTTTGGCACGCGGATACACAGGACGCGATAAAATTGTAAAGTTTGAAGGCTGTTATCACGGCCACTCTGATTCTTTATTAGTTAAAGCAGGGTCTGGTGCATTAACTTTAGGCGTACCAAGTTCGCCAGGTGTTCCTGCTGGATTGGCAGAAGATACTATTACTTTAACCTATAATGATAGCGACTCTGTTAAACAAGCCTTTGCAGAAATGGGCGATCAGATTGCCTGCATTATTGTAGAACCCGTTGCAGGTAACATGAACTGTATTCCTCCCGTTGCAGGATTTTTAGAAACATTACGTCAAGTCTGTGATGAACATGGCAGTGTATTAATTTTTGATGAAGTAATGACAGGGTTTCGTGTTGGTTTACAAGGCGCGCAAGGTGTTTACAATGTCACACCGGATTTAACTACCCTAGGTAAAGTGATTGGTGGCGGAATGCCGGTGGGTGCTTTTGGTGGTGTGCGTAAAGTAATGGAATATTTAGCACCTTTAGGCCCTGTTTATCAAGCGGGTACATTATCAGGTAATCCAGTTGCAATGGCGGCAGGTTTAAAAACCTTAGAATTAATTTCTCAGTCTGATTTTTATGAAAAACTGGCTGAAAAAACGGCTAAATTAGCTAACGGTCTTAAACAGAGAGCGGCAGATGCAGGTATTTCAGTATCGGTTAATGTGGTTGGGGGCATGTTCGGTTTATTTTTTACAGAAGAAGATAACATCAGCCATTTCTCTCAAGTAATGAACTGTGATCAAGAGCTATTTAAACGCTTTTTTCATGGCATGTTAGAACAAGGTGTTTATTTGGCTCCGTCAGCATTTGAAGCGGGCTTTGTTTCTGCCGCTCATAGCGATGAAGATATTGAAAATACCTTGGATGCTGCAAGTACGGTGTTTAAATCATTGTAATGGGAAATGAATTTTTCGCTTTATCGGCTATAGCTTTGATATTGCTTGTCACTGTATTAGTGCTTTGGCGATCTAAAGCTCAGGTGGCTAAGCAGTTTCAATTACGTATTGCTGAACTGGAAAATAGCTTAGACGAGCAGGCGGAAGATAATCAGCAGCTATCGCTAAATCTAGCGGTAGCTGCCGAAAAGTTAAATCTACAACAAGATAAAGAAAATGATTACCAAACGCTACATCAACAATTAATCAGTTATAAGACGGAGAATGCAGAGTTACAGGCACGCCGGGAAGAGCAGGGTAAACATGCCAATGAAAGAATTAAACTGCTACAAGAGACAGAAAGTCATTTAAAAGCGCAGTTTGAGAGCTTAGCCAATAAAATCTTTGAAGACCGTAGTAAGCAATTTTCTGAGCAAAATAAAACCAATATAGAACATATTGTCAGTCCGCTTAAAGCACAATTAACAGACTTTAAACAGCGGGTTGAAAGTGTTTACGATAACGAAACTAAAGACAGAATTTCTTTGCGTGAAGAGATTGTATCCTTGCGACGTGACACTGACAAAATGAATCAGGAAGCTTTAAACCTAACCAGAGCCTTAAAAGGAGACAATAAAATCCAAGGTAACTGGGGCGAAATGATTTTAGAAAAAGTATTGGAGCAATCAGGCTTACGCAAAGGCATAGAGTACGAAACGCAAGGTGCGTTTCGAGATGAAGACAATAAGTTGTTTAAGCCGGATGTGATAATCCGCTTGCCAGAAGATAAAGATGTGGTGGTTGATTCTAAAGTGTCTTTATTAGCTTACGAGAAATATTGTGCGACAGAAGATGACCAAGAGCGTATTGATGCTTTAAAAGCCCATACCAGGGCGGTTAGAGATCACATCAAAGGTTTAAGTGGTAAAGATTATTCTGCGCTAAAAGGGCTGCGCTCATTGGACTTTGTCTTATTATTTATGCCGATTGAATCGGCTTTTATGGCTGCATTTCAGGCTGATGAAAGACTATTTACCGATGCCTTTGAGCATAAAATTGTAGTGGTAACACCAACGACTTTACTCGCTACTTTAAAGACCATAGAAAATATTTGGCGATATGAAAGACAGAATGAAAATGCCAAAATAATCGCCGATAAAGCCGGTGCGTTATATGACAAAATCCGGGGTTTTGCAGAAGATCTGGAAAAACTTGGGACTCAGCTCAGTACTGTCAATAAAACTTATGATGGCGTAATGAACAAACTAACAACGGG
>DAOWHF010000322.1:0-4543 GCA_030641565.1 Methylomarinum sp. | reverse complement strand
TGGCCAATATATCATCAACAACGAGTATTTTTTTCATTAAATTAATGTCGTGTAGTAGGTTGTAAGCCTTATAGACTAACGACATATTATTTCAATTTTATTACAAATACTTAGTTTTCAATACTAGCGTCGACCCAATGAAATCACAAGAGAGACGGTTAAGTGCGATAAATAGTTTCGATCAAGTGAAAGCCAAATTTAGTTTTTATTGGCCCGTGCACTGTCAGTATTGGCTTCTTGAAAACCACATTATCAAAAGCTTTCAGCATCTTACCGGGGCCAAACTCACCGAGGTTGCCGCCCTTCTTCGCGGAGTTACACAGTGAGTGCTTTTTCGCGAGGCTGTCAAAGTCAGCGCCACCCGCTAATTTTCGTTTGAGGGCCTCTGCCTCATCTTTGGTTTTTACTAAAATATGTCGTGCCATTGCCCTTGCCATTAGTAACTCTCTTCTCGCTAATATTATTTACTACAAGCAACTATGCTCTGCCTGGTTAGTTAGTGTTAGGGCCAGCAGTTTACCTTGGCCATTGGGTTTTTGTTAGGCTATAGCTAACTTTTATACTTCGCCTAGGTTATTTGTTTGTAACTGTACGTTTAAAAACAACTAAACTCTTCTTTTGTTTCCGGAATTCTAACCCCTCAAATGACCATTTCCATAGGCTACCCACTTGTATGTAGTCAACTCATCAGGTCCTACCGGGCCGCGGGCATGAAGTTTGTCCGTGCTGATGCCGACTACCGACCCCAAACCATAATCGCCGCCACCTGACAATCTTGTTGAAGCATTGATCAATACCGATGCAGAATCAACCTGTTGTTCAAATTTTTGAGCCATTTTCAAACTTTGTGTGACAATGCCATCGGTATGTCCCGAGCCATAGTTATTGATATGATCAATAGCCTCTTCAATACCTCTGACGATCTTTACTGAAAGGATCGGCGCCAGATATTCGGTATGCCAGTCATCTTCCGTCGCCGGAGAGATGTCTTGCAATATCTTTTGTGTCTGTTCGCATCCACGCAGTTCGATATTGTTTGAATCAAATGCCGTCTGCAGTAGTGGTAGCATTTGTTCAGCACACTTTTTATCGACTAATAGTGTTTCCAGCGCGTTACAAACCTGAACACTTTGGCATTTCGAGTTAATCGCTAGATCGACTGCTTGCACCGAGTCCGCGTCTTCCGCTAAATAGAGATGACAGATACCATCATAATGTTTGATGACAGGAATTCGAGTGCCCTCGGCAATTCGTTTAATCAAGCCTTTACCGCCACGAGGAATCAATACGTCTACATATTCATCCATTTTCAGCAGTTCGCCAACGGCTTCATGACCTGGAATGCGGATGATTTGTATGGCGTGTTGTGGAAGCCCTGCTTCAACAGCGCCTTTAATCATGGCATCAGTCAGCAACGTGTTAGTTTGTAGTGCTTCCGATCCGCCTCGCAAGATGACTGCATTACCACTTTTTATACAGACGCCGGCTGCATCGGTGGTGACATTTGGCCGCGATTCGTAAATAATGCCGATGACGCCTAGCGGCACCGATTTTTTAAAGACTTGCAATCCGGTAGGATTGGTATGACCTTCCAGCACACGATTTAACGGGTCGGGGCGCTGAGCCACTTTTCTTAGCCTGGAAAGCATGTACTGAAAGACTTTGTCGTCTATGGTCAAACGTTTGATCATTGCAGGTGACTGTCCATCCTGCCGGGCTTTTTCGACTTCCTGAGCATTTATTTCCAGAACCTGCTGCTTAACCGATTCAAGCGAGTCAGCCATTTTCGAAAGTGCGAGATTACGCTGTGACTCAGAGCTTGATGATAATTGACGTGCAGCTAAGATACTTTGTTGGGCAATTTCTTTAACGGTAGGGGTGTTCATAATCTAACAGGTCGTTTTTAAATGGCGGTTAAAAAGATGGGCGCACTCTAGTTTTGCCCATCCTACCTATACACAGTGATCTAACTAGCGATAACGCTTAGCCATCTCAGCCAATGGGATCGCTTTGATTTTACTGGCATGACCAGCACTGCCAAAGGCTTCATAACGTGCCTGACAAAGTGTTTGCATGGCATCTCTGGCTGCTTTATAAATCTTACGTGCATCTAAGTCATTTGCATTTTCTGGCTGAGCTAAATATTGGCGAATGGCACCTGTTGAGGCCATACGCAAGTCTGTATCAATATTTACTTTGCGGACACCATATTTAATGCCTTCAACAATTTCATTAACTGGCACACCATAGGTTTGGGGAATTTCGCCGCCATGATCATTAATGATTTTTAGCCAGTCTTGCGGTACGGAACTTGAGCCGTGCATTACAAAGTGGGTATTGGGTAAGCGTTGTTGTAAGGTTTTTAAACGACTAATCACTAATACATCACCCGTTGGCGGCTTGCTAAATTTATACGCACCATGACTGGTGCCAATTGCGACTGCCAAAGCATCAACCTGTGTTTGCTTAACAAATTCAACCGCTTCATCAGGGTCGGTTAATAATTGACTGTGATCAGCTGAATCTGCATTATCTTCTATTGATCCTAAACAGCCAATTTCACCTTCAACTGACACGCCACAAGCATGTGCCATATCGACCACGGTACGAGTCACGTTTACGTTATAGTCAAAGGATGATGGTGTTTTCATATCTTCCAGCAAAGAGCCATCCATCATTACCGAGCTAAAACCGGACTGAATCGCTTGCGCACAAATTGCTGGCGCCGGGCCATGATCTCGGTGCATAACCACGGGGATATGCGGATATTGCTCTACCGCTGCTGCGATTAAATGTCGTAAAAATACTTCACCTGCATAGTTATTTGCCCCTGCCGAGCCTTGTATAATGACTGGGCTGTCACACGCATCTGCCGCTTGCATAATGGCTTGCACCTGCTCCATATTGCTGGCATTAAATGCTGGCACGGCAAAACTATGTTCTGCGGCATAATCCAAAATTTGTCGCAATGATACTAAAGCCATAATTGGAACTCCTTGGTCTGTTTTTTGGGGCTACCTTATCACCAACGCGTATTAATTTAAATCGTGATTGTTGTTTTTAATTTCAAATAAACAATGAAAAGCAGTGAGGGTGGACTTAATTGATTGCTGTTGATGTTAATCAGCAAGCAATTTTTTTCAATTTCAGCACAATAATTTATCAGTTGTTAAAAAACGGCTATTATTAATCAATGGTCTGTAGTTTGTAGGTGGAAATAAATATTGCTGATAGCTGGAAAATATTAGATGCTGATTAACACACTGTATTGAGGCCTATTATGTAGTGCCGTCCCGTTCGTTTACGAAATTTCTGCGTTTTTACACAGACTAGACCGACCCTACGATTGTAGGGTCAGGAAAAAATGAAATAGAAATTAATGGTAGGGGCGACTATTTTCTGGTGGAATAAAGTACGACAACTATTCAGGCTGAATAAAAATTTAAACTGATACTTATCAACTCTTGGGATTGCGGCTCTAATATGACTTTTATTACTGATATCGTTTCTACAAATGTTCACAAAACTCGCATCTCAGCTATTAAAGACATGGCCATGTTAAGTGCCAGGGTAGAGGGTGCTGCGTCGCTCACTTGGGGGGTACCGTCTTTTCGTACGCCTGAATATATTCGTAGAGGTGTCAAACAGTATCTTGATGATGATCTTGATGCAGGGAAATATACTTTACCCGACGGTCTGCCTGAACTACGTGAACTGGTCGTGGAAGAACACAAAGCAAAGACTGGTATCGATGTTGATGCAGATGATAATGTGATGATCAGTGCTGGCAATATGCAAGGATTGAACACACTGTTTCATACCATGCTCGACCCGGGCGATGAGGTTATCCTGACTGACCCGTGTTTTGCATCACACATCCAGCAAATTAATTTATTCTCGGGTAAACCGGTTTACTGGCCGCTGGATGAAAATAATAACTGGTCTTTGGATATTGATTTATTACCCGACTTAATTACTGATAAAACGCAGGCTATCGTTCTTGTTAGTCCATCAAACCCTACGGGAAAAATATTTTCCGAAGCTGAATTGATCCGTGTCGGTGAGATCGCCAAGCAACACAATATACTGATTATTATCGATGACCCTTATAGTGCCTTTGTTTACGATAACAGGGATAAATATTTTAATCTCGCCAGCGTAGAGGAATTTAAAGAACACATTGTTTATTTGCATTCATTTTCAAAATCTTATGCCATGAGTGGCTGGCGATTAGCCTATATGATAATGCCTGCCGAGTTGAAACATGAAGCGCTTAAAGTACATGATGCAACTATGATTTGTGCGCCGCGTATTTCCCAGTTGGCGGGTATTGTTGCATTGAGTAAGCCCTCTGATCATAAACAGGAATTTGAAACAATTCTGAATAGTCGTAGAGAGCTAATTTGCCAAAGACTGGAGAATATACCGCATGTTTTTGCAAATCAAAAACCTGAAGGGGCATATTATGTTTTTCCAAAAATAATTGCAGCCCATACAAATTCGAAAGAATTTGCCATAGATTTACTTAACAATGCCAGAGTTA
>DAOWHF010000198.1:0-2362 GCA_030641565.1 Methylomarinum sp. | reverse complement strand
TGTTCTGCATGCCCATTTGCCTTATGTGCGACACCCAGAACATGAAAGTTTTTTTGAAGAAAACTGGTTGTTTGAGGCAATAACAGAATGCTATATCCCTTTACTTAATACACTTGAGCGTTTAGATAAAGACGGTATTAAGTTTCGTTTAACACTTTCTTTGTCACCTACGCTGATTTCAATGTTGGCTGATGATTTATTACAGGCGCGTTATCAAACACATCTTAATAAACAAATTGAGCTGGCAGAAAAGGAAATTATTCGAACAAAAAATCAGCCGCAGTATCAAAAACTGGCGCGTTTATATCGACGATATTTTTTAAACACACAGACAACCTATCATCACTATCAAGGTGATTTACTGGCCGCATTTAAAAAATATCATACGGCGGGCTATCTTGATCTGATAACCACTGCCGCCACTCATGGCTTTTTACCCTTGCTTAATATTAGCGAAACCGCTGTGCGTAATCAGGTTAATGTAGGGATTGAGACCTTTAAGTCAAATTTGGGCTTTGCGCCATCAGGTTTTTGGTTGCCTGAATGTGGTTATTATTCGGGGTTAGAAATTCTATTAGCCGAGGCGGGGATTGAATATTTCTTTACCGATACGCATGGCGTGTTGGATGCCAGTGAAAAACCTGATAATGAGGTTTATGCACCGCTAGATTGTGGTAATGGGGTTATGGCATTTGCGCGTGATCCACAATCATCTCAGCAAGTCTGGAGTGCGGAACAAGGGTATCCTGGAGATGAAAATTACCGTGAATATTATAGCGATATCGGTTTTGAGTTAGATTTAGAGACTATTTCACCTTATATTCTGGATGGTACAGAACGGATAAATACTGGGATTAAATATCACCGAATTACCGGGGAAGGGTTGGATAAACAATGTTATGACCCAAAAAAGGCAAAACAAAAAGTTAAGCAAGATGCTAAGGATTTTGTTGATCAATGCCAGCAACATATCAATACTTTAAGTGACTCAATGGATAGAGCGCCAATTATTGTTTCACCTTATGATGCCGAGTTATTTGGACATTGGTGGTTTGAAGGGCCTTGTTGGTTAGAATCGGTGTTAAGGTTGGCAAATGAAGCCAATTTTAAAACAGCGACATGTGGCGACTATTTAAAGCAACAATCAAATCACCAGAGTGCAATGCCATCTGCTTCAACTTGGGGTGAGGAGGGGTATTCTAATTACTGGGTTAATGAAGAAAATGCCTGGATATACCCTTTTCTACATAAAATAGCAGAAGAAATGCAGCAACTGGCAATTGATTTTAAAGGAGTGACAGTTTCAAATCTTCAACAACGTGCTTTAAACCAGGCCGCTAGATCTGTTTTACTAGCACAAGCATCGGACTGGCCTTTTATTATGAAGTCGGGAACAACGACTGAGTATGCTAAAAAAAGGATAACAGACCATTTTGCACGGTTTAATTATTTGCATGAATGTATCCGTAAGAATAGGATAGATGAACATTATTTATTGGCGTTAGAAACAATGGATAATATTTTTCCTGATATTGATTATCGGGATTATAGGCCTGTAACAGATGCGTAGCTCCTCGTATGGAGCGCAAGTGGAATACGGCTTTATCTAAATGTAGCCAGCATGAGGTGATGCATGGAAAAAATAAAATTACTCTATGTTGAAAATATAATCAGTCGAAAACAAACGCATGTTCAACAGCAGTTGAGCTTCTTAATGCGGGTGGACAATGCTGCTTATGATAAGCAAGTTGATGTACGTTGGTCGGGAGAGGATGGTATTTGGCATACTTTGCCTGCTCAATATCACAGTATGCAAGGCAATGATAAGGAGTATTGGTCTGCTGAAGTGACTCTGCCGCTGACTGAAACAGAATCACTACCTGGTAATATTAAGTTTGGTTTGCGATACAGAGTGTCTACAGATGAATACTGGGATAATAATCAAGGTGATAATTATGTTAGTGAAGCAGATTCAGGGGTAAAACTTGCTCATGATATAGTTGTTCAAAATATTGCTTTTAATAATCATTTAAAAGAATCACAGTCACATATCCCCGTAACGGTTGCGGTTGCCCAGTCTTTTAATGCTAAAAAAGTCACCATACACTGGACAATTGATCATTGGGAAACATCACAAAAAACAGCCTGTCATTTTAGATGCAATTATTGGGATGAAGAATACTGCAGTAATGCCAGAAACCCAAATCAATATGGCATTCAGCTATGGTCTGGAGAAATTGATAATGTCGATGCCTTTAAATTGCAATACAGTATCTGTTGCGAAAATGATGACCAGGCCTTATGGGATAATAATTCAGGCAATGATTATTCTTTTCAACGAGAGCAATTAAAAGTTCTGATT
>DAOWHF010000023.1:0-6424 GCA_030641565.1 Methylomarinum sp. | reverse complement strand
TTCCTTATGTGCAAGATTTAGATCATTGGTTACGAATCACTAATGAGATGGAAATGGAGCGTATGGATGAGGTGCTCACACAATATCGAATACATGGAGGCAACCTAAGTTTTAAAGCTGGTCCTCAACAGGCGTTTGCTTCCATTTATGAAACTATATTTGTAATATTGCGAGCAATTAAAACTAAATCTGAAAAGGTAAAACAATCAGATCGCAGTGATGATGCCAAGATTCTGGAATTAAATAAGTTTGCCCAAGCAGCAAAAAATATAGAACAAAGTCTAACAGGGCAGTTTAAATGGTCTATTGAACTGGTTTATTCGTTGGTATTGGATATATGTGAATACGAGCCTGACCATGTCAGTGCCAACCAGTTATTGCAAGATGTTTATCAAGCTATTGGTGACACCCCACGGTCTATAGGACATAAGCCGATAACAATTTCTGCATACAAACTTAATCAAGAACAGCACGCATCAGTTAATTTAGAGTCAATAGAAATTGCAAGTCAAGCACATAAACAGACTGGATTGCCTCTATTAGAAATTGCGAAAGCAATGGTAGGTAATAAAGGTGAGTTGTTTCCCTTAGCTATTGAAAAGGAATACTTTCTGCTTGAGGTTTGTCAGGTGATATTTGATAGTGTGGTTTTAAAGGATTCACCTCTATCAATAAGTATTAAAAAGGATGAGATAATTCAAGTTTGTGAGTTACTTAAGTCTGATCGCTTTGAGTTATTAACCTGTGTGGCAACTGATCTGTACCAGAAGATCACCCAGTGGCAGGTTGATTCTGAGTACGGTCGATGGATTCAAAAACACACTTTACAAGATGCAGGTGCGGAGGTTAATACAGGTAGACAGATAGAGTATGTAGCGCATAAAAAAATAGCGGTTGTATTGCATTTGTTTTACTTTGATTTATGGGAGGAATTTGAATTAGCTTTATCTGCTATAACAAGATCATTTGATCTTTATATTTCTATTTGTGAGGGTAGAAAAAGTAATATTGCTGATCAAATATTAAAGTCCTTTCCTAATGCCAATATTTATGAGCTTCCTAATAAAGGTAGGGATATTTTACCTTTTTTAACGATATTCAAAGAAATACAACCTTTGGGTTATAAGTTTATACTTAAATTGCATACTAAGAAAAGCCCTCATCTTGAAGGTTATAGAGGACAAGATAATTATGGTGAAAACTGGCGCAAAACAACTCTATGTTCATTAGCTCTATGGAAAAAACGTGTTAATGATATATTTGATTTATTCGAATCAAATCCAACTTTAGGACTTTTTTCGCCTTTTTCTCATGTGTACCCGTTTAAATCAATAGATGCTAATTTTCAAACGATAAATCAATTAATGCCGGGTATTGATAGGGATGAGTTTGATAAAAAACAATTTAAGTATGTTGGCGGCTCTATGTTTTGGTGCCGGCCCGAAGCCATTGAGAGTGTGTTAAAACTAAATCTAACAGCAGATGATTTTGAAGAAGAATTAGGTCAGCTTGACGGTACATTAGCACATGCAATTGAGCGATTATTTGGTGTTTTGTGCCAGACTTCTGGGTATATTATTACCGACAGGATGCCTAAAAGAGATGATGTGGTGTATCAAGATTGGTTGGAAACAAAGAGAGAGCATGATTTATCTAGAGATATGTTGTTTCTATCTGATGATCCTATAAAGCGCCCAAAGATACATTGCCTTATTTATGTTGATGATGAAGACCTGTCAAAACTTGCTAATACTATTGAAAGTATGGGAAGTCAGAGCTATGAAAACTGGCATTTATCGGTGATAAGTTGTTTTTCTTGCCCTGATGAAATGTTTAATGAGGTTTCACAGTTAAGTTGGTTGCAGATTGAGCAGCAAACAGATGTTCAATCTGTTTTGTTGAAGCTAGACATTGAAAGTGACTGGCTGGTTTTTCTTGAAGCAGGGGATTATTTAGAGCCACATGCTTTATCATCTTGTATTGAATTTTGTAATGAATACCCAGATTTTCAGCTTGTTTATACCGATGAAGACAGGGTCTGCCCTGAAGGTTTTTTTCATAGTCCACAATTTAAACCTGATTTTAATTTAGATTTATTGTATTCAACTGATTATATCGGTGGTTTAACATTATTCAATGCAGCTTCTCTTAATCAATTAGAGCAAATTGTTTTTCCAAATGCCTTTATTACATACGATTTGGTTTTACATTATTTAGATTGTTTCGATGAATCTGTTATTGGGCATGTTGAAAGCATTCTTTTGCATCGACAAGAAGATCTGGATCAATATAAGTTAGCGTTGCTTGAATATAGAAAAACAGCATTGTCCAATTATTTTCAGCGAAAAAATATTCTGGTAGAAATTGAAGATGGTTTTGTTAAAGGTTCTTTTAATGTTAAATATCAGTATGAAAAAGAACCTAAAATATCGATTATTATTCCTACCAAAGATCAGCTTCCATTATTAAAAGCTTGTGTAGAAGGCATTGTAAATATAACGAATTATCCAAATTATGAAATTATTATTATTGATAATTTAAGCGTAGAGGCGGATACAAAAAGGTACTTTGATGAGATAACTCAGTTCAACCTTGGTAAGGTTAAAGTGATTGAGTACACTAAACCGTATAATTTTTCTGCGATAAACAATTTTGCAGTTGAGCATGCAACAGGTGATTATTTAGTGTTGTTGAATAATGACACCATGGTATTGCAGGCAGAATGGATACAGGGCATGTTAAGTCAGGCCCACCGAAAGGAAGTTGGCGTTGTTGGTGTTAAATTGGTTTTTCCTAACAAAACAATTCAACATGCCGGTGTGGTGCTTGGGATGGGGGACAAAGGTGCTGCTGAGCACCCTCATATTGGAATTCCAATGGAAATTGCGGGTTATATGGATCGCGCAATGGTTGTGCAAGATTATTCAGCTGTAACAGCTGCTTGTTTGATGATGGAGAAAAGGCTTTATCAACAAGTGGGTGGGCTGGATGAGCATGATTTTAAAATTTTATACAATGATATTGATCTTTGTTTAAAAATAAGGGAGTTGGGTTATAAAATAGTTTGGACTCCTTATGTAACCTTGATTCATCATGGCTCAAGCTCGCTTAAAAAGGTTAAGCAGGACAAGAAAAAATCTGAGCAATCTCAACAAGAAGTCGATAACATGCTGGAGAAGTGGTTGCCACAGTTGGCAAGGGACCCCGCCTATAATCGTAACCTGTCGTTAAAGACCACTGATTTTCAAGTTGATACATCAATGAATGTGACTTGGAATGTGGATTTTAAAGATAAGCCCAGAGTTTATGCTTTTCCTTTAGATAGCTTCGGTGTTGGACAGTATAGAGTTAGGGGACCGTTAGGTGCTTTGACTCGGGCGGGAATGGTAAAAAGTAGTTTGGCTAATAATTTAGATAGCTTGATATTTCCTACTCCGACAGAAATTGAGAGAATCAAACCAGATGTATTGTTGATTCAGAATGGATTTCTTGAGCAAATGCTAACCCCGTGGAAAAGGTATAAGAAATTTAATAATGCATTTATGGTTTGTGGGCTGGACGATTTGGTTTATGCGTTGCCCCATAGGCATCCTAAGCAAGAGATATGGCCTAAAAATATTCGTAGGAAGGTGAAAGAGCTTTTTCAGCATTCTGATCGTCTGGTTGTTGCCAATGAGGCATTGGCAGAAGAATTTAGCCAGATGGCTAATGAAATTATTGTTGTTCCCAATTATTTAGAAAATGCCCGATGGGATGCATTAGTCCTGCCAGAAAAACAAGCAGAAAAGAAGCTACGAGTGGGCTGGGCTGGGGGGTATGAGCATGTTAGTGACTTAGAGTTTATATTGCCAGTGGTTGAAGCATTACATAAAGAGGTTGATTGGGTTTTTATGGGTTTATGTTTAGATGAATTGAAACCCTTTGTTAAAGAAATTTATGCTGGAGTTGAATTTGAACTGTACCCACAAAGATTGGCTGATTTGAATTTGGATTTAGCTATTGCACCGTTAGGGCATAATAAATTTAACGAATGTAAAACTAATTTACGGTTGTTGGAATATGGTATTTTAGGCTGGCCAGTCGTATGTTCTGATATTTTGCCATATCAGAATGCCCCTGTAACGCGAGTTGCAAATAATGTACAGCACTGGGTTAAAGCTTTACGGGAAAAAATTAGTGAGCCAGATGAATTGCGCAAGGAAGGTGTGTTATTGCAGCAATGGGTGGTGGAAAATTATATGCTAGAAGACCATTTGGATGAATGGTTTGCAGCATTAATGCCATGAGGTTTTAATATATTTTGTAGGAGCCTCCGTAAAATGATTTGTATTTGAATGGGGTTTTAATGTGATGGTTATCACAAAACTCGATGTAAAATACATTTTATTTTTCTGTTCGCTGTTATCTTGTTGATTATACTGGTTTATTTTTATTTTTGATAATGTGAAATAAAATTAAAGTTTATCTGGCTAGGGTCGATAACCATGACAGAGGAACAATAAAACCAAAATTGTTTCTAAATAAATTTAATTTTTAGCGGTAAAATTAGGGGAACTATCATGGCTTCAGTAATCAACACAAACGTCTTATCGTTGAACTCTCAACGTAATTTAAACAAATCGCAAGGTGATTTAGCCAAATCATTGCAAAGATTGTCTTCTGGTCTGCGGATTAACAGTGCCAAAGATGATGCTGCGGGTCTGGCTATTT
This sequence comes from Methylomarinum sp., assembly GCA_030641565.1. Classification (GTDB taxonomy): domain Bacteria; phylum Pseudomonadota; class Gammaproteobacteria; order Methylococcales; family Methylomonadaceae; genus QPIN01. The sequence continues at coordinate 1,714 of DAOWHF010000023.1, read as the reverse complement.
CAGATCGTATGACTTCGCAAATTAGAGGTCTTAGTCAGGCGGGTCGAAATGCCAATGATGGTATCTCTTTAGCACAAACAGCAGAGGGGGCATTGTCACAAACAGGTGATTTATTGCAGCGTATGCGTGAATTGGCTATTCAGTCTTCTAACTCAACAAATTCAGCATCTGATAGGGCATCATTGCAGTCAGAGGTGAATCAGATAAAACAAGAAATTGATCGAGTTTCCTCTACTACTGAGTTTAACGGATTGAAGTTGTTGGATGGATCATTTACATCTGAAAGCTTTCAAGTAGGTGCTAATGCCAATCAAACGATTAATGTTTCTATTGATGGTTCATCTACAACGCATTTGCAAGATAACCGGATAGATGCCGCAAATACAACAGTGGACTTTGGTACGACAGCGGTTCAAAATTCTACGACTAGTGGTAATGTGGGTACGGTAAACGGTGTGGCGGCACAAGATTTAACGATCAGTGGTTCGTTTGGTAAGGTAACTGACGTTGGTGTTAAGATAAATGATTCGGCGTTTACTATTGCGGCTGCAATTACAGAACGAGAGCCTGAAACAGGTGTAACCGCAGATGCTATCACTGAGGTTAATTTAGCTGCTACAACGTCAGGTACAGTCTCTTTTGATATTTTTACTGGCAATGGTAGTGATACAGATAGCACTAAAGAAACTATTTCGGCGCAGGTTGGAGCTGATTTAGATTATAGCTCTGTTGTTTCTGAAATTAATAAAAAATCAGGTTCAACGGGGGTAAGCGCTGAGCTAAATACGGATGGTTCTATTAAATTAACGCAGGCGGATGGTAAAGATATTGCCATAGCTGATTTGGTTCATAGTAATGGTGGAAGTATTGCTGTGCAATCCTATAAGGAAGATGATGCCAATGGTAAAGATCAGCTTTCAGGCGATACTGAGACTTTGCTTGGTACAGCGGCTAGTGCAACAGATAGTACACGGATAACCGGTAGGGTTGATTTGCATTCATCAGGTACTTATACAGCAACTTCAGATGCTACTGCAGGTGCAGGAAGTATTTTTAATAATGTTGCTGGCGGAGATATAGTGGGCTCCGAAGCAAAAAAATTAGGATCGGTTGATATTGGTAGCGCAGAAGGAGCGCAAAGTGCCATTACGATTATTGATGCAGCTTTATCGCAGGTAAATGGTTTCAGAGCCGACTTAGGTGCGGTACAAAACCGTTTTGATGCGACTATAACCAATCTACAAACTACATCAGAAAACTTGAGTGCTGCACGTAGCCGTATTTTGGATGCTGATTTTGCATCAGAAACTGCTAATTTGACTAGAGCGCAAATTCTGCAACAAGCAGGTACTGCAATGTTGGCTCAAGCGAACCAGGTACCACAAGGTGTATTGAGTTTACTTGGTTAATAAACCGAGAGCTAATGAGTCTGGTAAAATACCAGGCTCATTTTCTTAATTTTAAAGTAGGAGTCGGTTATGGAGATTAATAAAAGCCAGGCAAATATAAACCCCGTTGATTTAAAATCACCGGGGTATTCTGCTTTGCAAGAAGGCTCAAAAAATCGAACTAAAGACAGTGTTGTCAGTATTGCAGAGGTTAAGCGCCAGGAAGAAGTAAAACGGACGGAAACCCTTGCGAAACAAAAGGAAATGAGTGCTGAAACAGAAACTGAAGCTGAAACTGAGGATTTGTCTTCAGCAATAGCAAAAAT
>DAOWHF010000013.1:0-11713 GCA_030641565.1 Methylomarinum sp. | reverse complement strand
TGATAACAAGATCACTGTAGCTTTGTGCAGTTACGAATCCATGGCAACTACGAACGAAGTATCAATACCCTTTTTTAACTGATAGGGCGCCTACTGTCCACTCATATTGAACGCAACAATAAAAAAATCTTAACTCGCACCTAAGCAATTTTATCTTTTGTGCAATTTTATATTTTCAAGGTATCACTATGGCTTTAATGCGTTCTTTTTTTAAAGGGCAAAACAAAACAAATTCCTTCACTCCGTTAACAGAAGAGATAACCTTAGAATCTTTAAAAAAATTAATTCCCATCAGAAATCTAAGTGATGAAAAGCTAGAGTCATTCGTATTAGAAAATAAAGCCAAAGTTTTACCTGCCGGTGAAATACTTTTTAAGTGTAATGAATCAACAAACACAGCCATTTACCTTTTAAAGGGCACTGTTTCTCTGTCAGATAGCAAAGGCAAATCCTTTGAAGTTAGCGCAACTGATGCAAAAGCCAAGTTTCCGTTATCCAGCGGCTTAAAGCATACAACTACAGCAACTTCTAAATCAGAAGTGAGTGTTTTACATGTATCTCAAAAGATTATGTCTATTAATTCAGAAACTCATAAGACTGAATTAGTTATCCCCGATGAACTAAAAAACAGTCGTTTATTACAATCTTTTGCACAACACTTTTATGATGATGAGTTAGATATCCCATCCTTACCAAATGTTGCTATTCAATTACGCAAAGCCATGCAAAAGGATATTGGGGTAGATGAAGCGGTAAAAATAATTCAACTAGACCCTGTCATTTCCGCTAAATTGATTGAAGTCGCCAACTGCCCACTATACGTTGCTGCATCACCCGTAAGAAGCTGCTTTGAAGCTGTAAAAAGAATCGGCTTAAATTCAACACGAAGCTTAGTGATTAGCCTAAGTGTTAAAAATATTTTTAAAAGCAACTCTCCCCTGATTAAAAAACATCTAGACCAAATATGGAAAGATAGCCTTTATTTATCCAGTTTAAGCTACGTACTTGCCTCCGCTTGCAAACAAAAAAAACCAGAAGAAGCGTTGTTAGCCGGATTGATTTGCGATATAGGTGCCATTCCTTTCCTTAATTTTGTAACCAATCTACCTGCGGACTACTGTGATGATGAAGAAATCAAAAAAGTAATCCCTGTTGTAAAAGGTATCGTAGGTGCTACAATTTTAGAGAAGTGGGACTTTGCCGATGATTTTATACAAGTGCCTTTAATGTCTGAAAACTGGTTTCACTCTACTGATGATGAATCACTTTCCTATACTGATATTGTGATGCTATCTAAATTACATCGCAATATTGGAAAAAAAGACAAAACTGATTTACCCGCTATCACCTCCATTCCTGCAGCCAGCAAATTAAAGAACATGACTCTTTCCCCAGAAAATAGCTTAAGTATTTTACATGATGCAAAAAATAAAATTAATGATGCACTTAAGACTTTCTCCTCGTAAATACTAAGGATCGTGCATGCTCCTAAGGCCTACAGCAGATAAAAAGTTGGCCATTATCTTTTTAAATTTAACTGTGTGTTTAAAAACACATACCCACTGACTTTTTACAACTGAGTCTGCATGTAAAACTCATGCTCAGTTGAGTTTTAGGTTGAATAAATTATGCTTTGGAACCGCGCAAAAAACATCTTCACTAAAAAATCATCTATAAATATTGATTCTTCTCCCTCTTCAAGCACTAAAGAGCCATCTCGAGTCATCACAAAAATCCCATTACCTTTTTTAAAGCGCCTTATTCCTATTGGACGCTTACCCGACTCAGATTTGCAGCTATTAAAAACCAGCATATCTCAACATATGCCTGGGGATATCATCTGCAGTCTTAACGACAAGCCAGATTCTTCACCCTATTTGGTTAAAGGAAAATGTTATGTAGAAACCAGTAATGGCGCAGGTTATGAAGTTGATGCCTCTACATTTAAAGCCCTCTACCCATTAAATAGCAATGTTCAATCCCTATGCACAGTTACAGCAAAATCGGACGCAAGCATCCTGCACTTTTCACTGAGCAACATTAATCACAGTAACAGTTCTAGAAACCCACTGATTAATGACGAGGATATTCCAGAAAACTTAAAAGATAATGAATTCTTTAATAAATTTTGTCATCACTTTAAACAAGACAAACTGATAATCCCCAGTCTTCCTGATATTGCACTCAAACTTAGAGCCGCTGTTCAAAAAGAGATTGGCGTCATAGATGCCGTCAAAATAATCAACATTGACCCCGTTATTTCTTCAAAGCTAATACAAATTGTTAACAGCCCCCTATACAGAACGGTCAACCCAATAAGTAATTGTCATGATGCGGTAACCAGACTAGGCTTAACAGCTACTCGCAATCTAGTGACCAGCATTAGCATGAAAAGTCTCTATAAAAGCAAAAACAAGGCGATCAACAAGCGAATTCATACGCAATGGCGGCAAAGCATTCAGGTTTCCAGTATCAGCCATACCCTGGCGAACTTAACTCACAAAACAAACCCTGACGAGGCATTACTTGCTGGTTTAATCCACAACATAGGTGCTTTACCCATCATCATTTTTGCTGATAGCCTAAAAAGCACAGACTATTCAGAACAGGATCTAAACCTCACTATCAATACCCTTCAAGGCTTACTGGGTAATATTATTCTTGAAAAATGGGGGTTTCCAGATAACTTAAAAGAAATCCCTAAAAATATAGACAATTGGTACTACAATGAAGATGACGAACTCAATATCAATGATATTGTGTTAATAGCAAAATTTCACAGTTATCTTGGTAGCAATCAAATGCAAAAACTTCCGCCGCTTCATACCTTGCCTGCTTTCCAAAAACTGGGCGATAATGCATTAACACCTGACATGTCTTTACAAACCTTGCATAATGCAAAACAACAAATTTCTGAAGCGATAAGCTTATTTGGAGCATAAATATGAACGGGCTGAAAAATCTTTTCTTTAAAAAAAGAATCACCAGCACCACCAAACAGCCCATAGACTCTGACACTAAAGATCAAAAAATACTTTGCTCAAAGCCCATATCCATTACAAAGAGAAGACTATCACTCGATACTCTAAAACGCTTTGTTCCTCTTAGAAGCTTAAGTGACCACGCAATAGGATACATCCCCCATTCCACCCAAGTATTTTCAGAAGGCTCGGTTATTTTTGCACGGAGTCAAGAGAGCGAACAAATACTTTATTTACTCAAAGGGACTATTAAATTACAACCTGACAGTGAAAGCTATTACAGCATTTCGGCCAAAGATACGCGTGCAAATCTGCCGCTTAACACAGGAAAAACAGCTGGAGCCACTGCAACAGCAACAACAGAAGTGACTATTCTTGCCATCTCAGGTGAACTTAATCAACTTTGGTCAGATAAAAGTCGAGAAGAAGTCTCTTGCATCGATATCATCGATATTGAATTACCCGAAGAACTAAATGGTCAGCAATTTTTCAACAGCTTTTCTCAGGCTTACCGAGAAAGCAAACTCAGCCTCCCTTCTTTACCCCATGTTGCCATAAAACTTAAAGAAGCCATGGCCAATAAAATTGGTGTTAACGAGGCGGTAGAAATTATCCAGTTAGACCCACCTATTGTGACCAAATTGATCCAGGTAGCTAACAGTCCACTCTACGCTCCCATCACCCCCATAACAAACTGCCATGATGCAGTCACAAGACTAGGACTAGAAGCCACTCGCAGCTTAGTATTAGGCATTAGCCTAAAGCAGCTTTTTAAATGTGACGATAAAAAGTTAATGAAAAGCATGCAAGAGCTATGGAAAAAAAGTCTCTATGTATCCAGCCTTAGCTTTGTACTCGCTGCTGAAACAGGCACGATTAATCCTGAAGATGCTCTATTAGCAGGTCTAATCAGTGATATAGGCATTATTCCGCTATTACATTTTGCTGAAGAAAACCCAGCTGAATACCCCGAACACCAGGATTTAGAAAATGCCATGCCTTACTTAAGAGCGCCTGTAGGCACACTGGTTTTACACACCCTCGGCTTTTCTGAAGAACTCACAGCCATTCCTCATCATGCTGAAGACTGGTTTTTTGATAGCGGCAAAGACCTTACTATCACAGATATCGTCATTCTTGCTAAGCTGCATAGCTACATAGGCTCAAAAGAAATAAAAGATTTACCTTATATCAACTCAATTCCTGCTTACTCCAAGCTAAAAAACGGTAAACTAGCCCCCGATTTCTCTCTTCAGGTTTTACATAAGGCTCAAGATCGTATTAAAAATGCCATGCAAATGCTTGCTTAAGAGTAAGCTTAAAATAACTCTGACAAACCTGGAGGTGAGGCTTAAGCCTCGCCATTAAGGCTTAAACAAGACTAAAGTCGCATATCCCCTTTAATAGCAGTAACATTAATTTCAAGCACCCTCCTAAAAAATAGAACAACTCTAGACGCAAATAACGACGAAACAAAATGTTTCATGTAGGATGGGCAAAGCGATAGCGTGCCCATCACACTTAAATCGATAAGCACCAAAGAACCTGTTTAACTGAACCAAAGCATAACTGATAATGAACAATCCCCTACTCGAAAATTCTACCCTACCCCAATTCTCAAAAATCAAACCTGAGCATATTGAACCCGCCATAGACAGTCTATTAAGCGAAGCACGCGCAGTAATAGAGCAACACCTACAAGCAACAACAGACTACACTTGGGAAAACTTAATTGAGCCGATTGAAAATATTGAAGACAAACTCAATAAAGCATGGTCACCCATCAGCCATATGAACTCTGTAGTCAATACAGATGAACTACGTGACGCATACAATGCCTGCTTACCCAAACTCAGTGAATACTCCACTGAAATGGGACAAAACAAAGCATTGTTTAATGCCTACCAACACATTGCAGACAGTGCTGCCTATACTTCATTAGATACAGCTCAACAAAAAATCATCGCCAACTCACTAAGAGACTTTCGATTATCAGGCATTGATTTAACAACAGAAAAACAACAACGCTATAAAGAAATCAGCCAGGAATTATCCCGCTTATCCAGTAAATATGAAGAAAACCTGCTCGATGCCACCAATGCATGGACTAAATTAATTACCGATCCTGATGACTTAGCCGGTTTATCCGATAATGCCTTAGCCCTTGCCAAGCAAAGCGCTGAAAGCCAAGATAAAAAAGGCTGGATGATTAGCCTACAATTCCCCTCTTACCTCGCCGTTATGACCTATGCCGATAACCGCGAGTTACGCAAAGAACACTACACCGCCTTTGCCACCCGCGCATCAGAACAAGGACCTAATGCCGGTCAGTGGGATAACGGTAAAATCATGGAACAAACACTGGCTTTAAGACATGAAAAGGCCCAATTATTAGGTTTTACCAATTACGCAGAACTATCACTTGCCACAAAAATGGCCGATAAGCCCGAAGATGTCACCGAATTTTTAGACGATCTAGCCGACAAATCATGGCGCGTTGCCCGTAAAGACCTCTCTGAATTAAAAGCCTTTGCCAAAGAACATTACGCAGTTAACAATCTGCAAGCATGGGATATTGGTTATTTCTCTGAAAAAATGCGCCAACATTTCTATCAGTTATCACAAGAAGAAGTGAAAGCCTACTTTCCAGATACTCAAGTCATTCCCGGGTTATTCTCTGTGGTAGAAAAACTTTACGGCTTAAAAATCACTGAAATCACAGACTTCGACCGCTGGCATCCTGATGCCCGTTTCTTTGAAATAAAAGATGAAGACGATCAAGTCCGTGGTCAATTTTATCTTGACCTATACGCCCGTGAGAAAAAACGTGGCGGCGCATGGATGGATGATTGTGTCGGCCGCAAAAAAACAGCCGATGAAATACAAATCCCGGTGGCTTATTTAACCTGTAACTTTACCCCACCCACAGCAACTGACCCCGCCCTACTCACGCATGATGAAGTGTTAACCTTATTCCACGAATTTGGTCATGGCTTGCAGCACATGCTAACCAAAGTAGATCACTTAGGTGTTTCGGGTATTAACGGTGTGGAATGGGATGCGGTCGAACTACCCAGCCAATTTATGGAAAATTGGTGCTGGGAAAAACAAGCCTTAGACCTTATCTCTGGCCACTATCAAACCGACGAAAAACTACCGGATGAGCTATTCCAAAAAATGCTCAATGCCAAAAACTTCCAGGCGGGTATGTTAATGGTCAGGCAATTAGAATTCAGTCTGTTTGACTTTAGAATCCATCAACAATATGACCCCGCCAAAGGTGGGCAAATATATAAAACGCTTAACGCCATCAGAGACCAAATCGCTGCCGTTAAAGTGCCAGAATTCAACCGATTTGCACACAGTTTCTCGCATATTTTTGCTGGCGGTTATGCCGCAGGCTATTACAGCTATAAATGGGCGGAAGTGTTATCCAGTGATGCCTATTCCCTGTTTGAAGAACAAGGCATTTTTGACCAAACCGCAGGCAAAGCCTTTTTACACAATATATTAGAAACCGGTGGCAGTGAAGATGCCATGCAGTTATTTATAAAATTTCGCGGACGTGAACCCAACATAGACGCACTACTAAGACACAATGGAATTGCCGGATGAAATATAAAGATTTAAGAGACTTTATCAAGCAGCTAGAAAAACAAGGCGAACTAAAACGCATTACCGCTGAAGTTGACCCTTATCTGGAAATGACCGAAATCAGCGACCGTGTGTTAAAGCAAGAAGGCCCCGCTCTGTTATTTGAAAATCCCAAAGGCTCAAATATACCGGTATTAGCCAACCTGTTTGGCACGCCAAAACGGGTTGCTATGGGTATGGGAGCAGATTCAGTCACCGAATTGCGCGCCATTGGTGAGTTACTCGCCTATTTAAAAGAACCCGAACCCCCAAAAGGCATGAAAGATGCCATGGAAAAAATTCCAGTTTTTAAACAAGTACTCAACATGGCCCCCAAAGTCATCAGCAGCCCTCCTTGTCAGGAAGTGATTAGAGTAGGTGATGAAGTTGATTTAAGCGTATTCCCAATCCAAACCTGTTGGCCAGATGATGCCGCGCCTTTAATCACTTGGCCGCTAGTCATTACCAAAGGCCCCAATAAAGACCGCCAAAACTTAGGCATTTATCGCCAACAAGTCATTGGTAAAAACAAAGTCATTATGCGCTGGTTAGCTCATCGTGGTGGTGCACTGGATTTTAAAGAATGGCAAGAAGCCCACCCGGGTGAACCCTTTCCTGTGGCTGTCGCCTTAGGTGCAGATCCGGCAACCATCCTGGCAGCAGTCACTCCAGTACCCGATTCATTATCAGAATATGCTTTTGCCGGTTTATTACGCGGCAGTAAAACAGAAGTCGCCCAATGTTTATCTAATGACCTACAAGTCCCTGCCAGTGCAGAGATCATTTTAGAAGGTTTTATCTATCCCGATGAAATGGCAGCCGAAGGGCCTTATGGCGACCATACCGGCTACTATAATGAAGTGGATGAATTCCCCGTCTTTACTGTAGAACGCATTACCCAACGCCAAGCACCAATCTATCACAGCACCTACACAGGCAGACCACCTGATGAACCCGCTATTTTAGGCGTGGCATTAAATGAAGTGTTTGTACCCATACTACAAAAACAATTTCCCGAAATTATAGACTTTTACTTGCCGCCAGAAGGTTGTTCATATCGTATGGCTGTCATCAGCATGAAAAAACAATACGCAGGACATGCCAAACGGGTCATGCTAGGCACCTGGTCATATTTACGTCAATTTATGTACACCAAATTTGTCATCGTAGTCGATGATGATGTCGATGTACGTAACTGGCAAGATGTGATCTGGGCAATTACTACAAGAATGGACCCCGCCCGTGATTTAACTATTTTAGAAAACACGCCAATTGATTACCTGGATTTTGCATCACCCGTCTCAGGATTAGGCTCTAAAGCCGGTTTTGATGCCACCAATAAATGGCCGGGCGAAACAGACAGAGAATGGGGCAAAACCATTAAAATGTCAGACGAAATTGTTAATCGAGTTGATGAACGGTGGGATGAGTTATTTAAGGACTAACACTTAAAGCTCAACTCTAAAGCTAATAAGCCCTCCTTTGCTGGGGAGGGTTAGGGTGAGGAGAAGTTAAAAATTCTCTTATGCAACTATCTCTTCATAAAAAGTCTCACAACCCCAAATCATCCAACGGACTCGTCACACCCTGCCCACCCTGATTCAAAACATGGGTATAAATCATCGTCGTTTCCAAATCCTTATGCCCAAGCAACGCCTGTATAGTACGAATATCAGTACCACGTTGTAATAAATGGGTGGCAAAGCTGTGACGAAAGGTGTGAGCACTTACCCTCTTAGTAATACCCACTGTTTTAACTGCATTTTTAATTGCCTTGTTAATAACCGATGGATCAATATGATGACGGCGAATTTCCCCTGAACGTGGATCAGTTGACAAATTTCTGGCAGGGAAAGCATATTGCCAACCCCATTCTTTTGCAGCATTAGGATATTTTCGACTCAAAGCATTTGGTAAATAAACTGCTCCCATACCGTCAAGCAAATCCTTATCATGAATTAACTTTACTCTTTGCATATGGCTCTCAATCTGAGACATCATATTAACCGAAAAAGTTGTCACCCGATCTTTATTACCTTTGCCAGAACGAACCGTGATCTGCTTATACTCAAAATCGATATCTTGCACACGAAGCCTAATCGCTTCAGTAATGCGTAAACCACTACCGTATAGAAGTTTTACGACTAACTGAGGAACACCCTCTAATAAAGTAACAACCTGCTTTACTTCCTCTTGAGTTAACACAACCGGGATTTTACGGTTTTTAGTAGAGCGTATTGCATCTACTGTTTTTTCTAAAGGGGTTTCTAGCACCCGTTTATATAAAAAAACCAATGCATTCATTGCCTGGTTTTGTGTAGACACAGCCACGTTACGCTGTACAGCCAAATAACTCAGAAATGCTTCAACCTTTTCTTCAGGTGCAATTAACATTTCTGACCGCTCAATCATTTTATGAAACTTTACGAACTGCCTAATCCAATCACAGTAAGTTCTTTCTGTATGAATTGAATAATGATTAAGCCGCATAATCTGCCGGACATCATCTAATAATTTGCCATTTTTTTGCATTGACATAGCATTTCCTAGTGGCTAGACTGTAGAGAAATATACAAGGCAAGTGTGCCCGATTTACAGGCTAATATCAACTTATCAAGGCAAATCACCCTGTTAATAAAATAGCTAAGAAAATCTGCCTGAATAATACGGTAATATCAAGTTATCAGGGCGAATTTGCTTGTTAATTAATAGTTAGCACAGTATTACGAAAGGTTTTTTGACAGGACATTCATCTTGAAATTTCTGGTTTACCTTGCTTATCTTCTTACATTTTTTGCCAGCCATTAGCTGATTGAAAGTATTTGGCAGGAAGTAACAGGGTTATCAATTGTGAAAGTGTAAATTGCTTTTAAAGTTCAGCGATGTAGTCCTGTTTGAGTAATTCGTGTTTTAGAAAATACAGTGTTTTATATGGCTCAGTTTGTTTAATATAAATCAGCTTTTATCACAGGACTACTTTTAGGTTTAGTTGTTAACAGACTAAACCCTGTTACAATCAAGAGCATTTAAAAAAAGAGCCTACTTTAGGAGTTAGTGCCAATAGCAAAGTCTTGTGTGCTAACAAAACGCTTCACTTGACCGCTGGACAGCACGGTTTTTTTTAAAAATCATTAATTATAAAAGTTCATTTTGTTGCCCGAGTTTATCGTTTATTCTCCAGCGTCAAGTGAGCTCTGCGTTATGCACAAAAAGGAGATTAGCATTGAACAACTTAGTTGAAAAAGCACTTAACAGCCTAAATACTCTTAATAAGTCTTCATTACATCCTACTGATGAGGACCGAATTAAAGTGACACTCAAAGCTTTACATAAAAATGAAGTTGAAATTAACCTTAATGAACTAGAAAGTTGGTTAATTGAAAATAACTGGCAAAAAAAACCTATTAAAAGCATTGTTACATGGGCCGAAGCAATAACCAGTGGTGGCAGAGTGCAAATTAAGCACAAACAAATGGCACCTACTGAAAAAGAGGTTTGGGAAAGAATAAATGCATAACAAAAAATTCAAGTTTGCTCGCTATTGCTTACGGGACATCCACTTCGCTGCGGTCCCTTAATTAGATCGTTATGCATTTAAATAATGTCTGAATCAAATAGAAAACTAGATGAATTTGTTAAAAAGGAGAAATGGAAACAAGTCAAAAGTATTGTTTTTTTGGTTCCGTTACTTCTTGTTTTTTTATGGGCAGTTATTCCAAACGTAGGCAAAAATGAAGAAGTTAATGGAGTGGTTATTAGACTAATAGGGTTACCAAGTGATGAAGGTGAACGCCTTTATTTATTGGTAAAGTTAGATAGTGGTGAAATAGTAAGGTCATATATTCCAACTTCAGCTCATCTATAAAACGTAGAAGTGCAGGTTGCTCAACTCCGAATGCCTCCCCAGCGTATCGCTTAAGCGCAGATAGCCCCCCGTCAATGCGGTTTTGAATGTCAGAGGCCAACGCATCTCTTTTAAGCAAGCGTAGACCTGACACCACAACACCCTTCATACCAGTGAGAGCTCCATATGGCAGTATAATCAAATTACCAAGGGCATGGATGAGACTCGAAAGCTGGCTAACGCGCATCTGCCGAAGCCTAACCGGAAGTTCGCTATCAATTGCTGTTGTAAACTGGCGATAAAGATCACGCTCGAATGTATGCAGTTCCTGCATAAGAAGTACGAGTCCCTCTGGGTCTGATATCTCCAAGGCCTCTTTTGTTTTCTTTTGGATGCCATTGTACTTTAGGATGAAATCATCTCCTGCGGGAATTTCATGCAGGCGGATAGCGTCGGGTATCGTTAATGCATCCAGGAGATCGGTTGGGAAGTGAGTTGATGTGGCAGCCTTGACGGTAGCGATAAATATCTTGAAAAACACTTCATTCTCTGTTAGTGGGCACCTGCTGCCTTGCAGGTCCGAAACGCTGAAGTCAATGATGTTATCTTGTGGTAAAACCCCTTCTGAATTTACAGCTCTTGCACCAGACAGGTAGTAAAGAAAGTCAGCGTAAATGTTGATAGTTTCTCGAAGCACGAGGTCGTCATATTGCTGTGTTGCTTTATAAACCAATCCTCTGCTTAACGATGACACGCTATCAAGTTCACTGCAAATTTTTTCAGGTACGCTTAACCCTTTTTTATGCAAATGACCGGAGATGAGACTATTCTCATCTCTCAGGTCAGAGAGGAGCCGGTTCTTAAACCAATCACTTGTCTGCGAGGGACTCCAACTTACAATGAATCCTGCTGAATCTATGAGTTGGGCGGCTTCGCGTTGTTGACTCCCCCTATATAGCTCCGCTTCTCCAGGGGAGTCAGAATCTCGTTTTGAGTTGAGAAAGGCTTCACAAGATACAAAATCTTCTCGGAGGGCAGGAACGACAATACGGTTGGAGATCAACTCTGGATATGGGAGAATGACCTCGCGAGCTAGTTCGGATTCCAGTAAATGAGAAGCCGCGATTACCACATGACCCTTCGTGAGGGTCAGGAGTTTTAATTTGCGATTGAGGTTCCGTTTGATTTCCTCCACATCATTTGGTGTCCATGCTACTTGACTGTAAGTCACACGATCAAATTCGGTGAAATAGAC
>DAOWHF010000008.1:0-2704 GCA_030641565.1 Methylomarinum sp. | reverse complement strand
TCTTTATAAACAGCAACCTCTTTAGCCACAGCATAAGAAGAAATACTAAAAACTAATTGCTGAGAAATTGATTGGTTATTTTTCATCAGATCAACCAACCACGATCGAAAATCACTACTCTTAACTGTTCGAGTTGACAAATTGATGGCTACCGCATGCTGGATTTGCTGTGCTTTTATATAGTCAATAACTTTTAAGATGATGCCTTTATCTAAATCAACAATTTTAGAGAATTTCTCAGCTATAGAAACAAAAGTACCAATTGCAATGGCATCACCTTTTTTATCTACGGCTTGTGTAAATGCTTCTTCCATTAGCAACTGTTCTGTTTGAAAACTCTCAACTTGTCCAACAAATGAAACATTGTATTGTTGATTATCAATAACACTAAAAACCAATGATTTCCATTCAGCAATATCTTTAGCCACATCATCACTTCGTCTAATATAGTAACTGTTTGCTCCAATTAGCTGAGCTTGTTGATAAGCCTCATTAGCGGCTAACAAAATTTCTTCTGTGCTATTAACAGGGTTAAAAGAAGCGACACCTATATGTGCGATATCTGGCTTTTGATATTTTTCACCTAATTCTGCAAAAGCAGAGCTAAGAGATTTTGCCAAGTGCTCTGCTTGTTCAAAACTGACATTTTTTGCTAAAAGTGCAAACTCAGAACCAAAAAAACGATATGCTGACACCTTTCCATCTGCATCCTGCTCCGTTATATTCTTTAGAATCAAAGAGAAGTCTTTTAAGAAAAGGTCAATTGTCTCGCTGCCCATGGTCTTGACCAGACTACTTAAACCATCTATTTTTATTACAAATATAAATGCGCTTATATCCATCATAAACAGCTGCTTCATATCTGTCTCAAAGCTATTTTTCTTATTTAGCCCTGTTAAATCATCTTGCTGTAACTTCTTTCCTATTCCTTCTAACTTAGCATTAAGACTAGCAATCGCTCTTTCATTTTTCATTGACATCAGATTCATTGATGTAGTGACATTTCTAACTTCTGTTGTCCAGGGTAGATGCTCAATTATTTCAAACTCACCTGCAGCGATGCTTAATGCCATTTGATCAATCCTTTTCAAGGGCGATAAAGTCACCCTTAACACCAGCAATAACAAAGCAACTGATAAAACAAAGATTGCCAGTGAATAATAAAAGCCTCTCACCGCTTGTTCATACAACTTTAAGTAGGCATAGCCAGGGTTAAGCGTCACATAAATCACACCGCTAATATTCCAGCCCGAGCTTATTTCACTTTCCGCGATTGCAGTTTTCATAGGAATAAAATTAACAAACCATTCAGGTACACCCTCAAATACCGTTTTATTTGTTAACGTGATCAAAGGCTGCTTATCAACATTAACTAACTTGATTTCTTGATAGTAGCCCATATCAAAAATCGCATTCATTGTGGTTTCTATAACAGGGTCTGTCTCATCAATCATATAAGGACTAAGGGATAGCCCTAATGATGTTGCGGTATCCTGAGCATGAATTTCGGCCTCACCTTCCAAATAACTTCTAATATTATTGACACTTAAAGCAAAATTGATGCTAAAAATCATTAAGAACAAAGCTGAAATAAGTATTAACAATTGTTTAGATAATGACATACCAGGTTCCTGTTTTTGTGATAGATATTATGGGGACTTTTATTGGTTAATCATATGTGTTGCTAACTGATCCAATGATTCCAATAGACTGGCTCTTAAAGCTTTATCCATAGGTACTTCGGCCATTGCTTTTTTCATACACATCATCCATTGATCCCTTTCTGACTGCCCGATAGAAAAAGGAAAATGTCTCCGTCTTAACATTGGGTGTCCAAACTCCTGGATAAACAAATCAGGGCCACCTAGCCAACCAGATAAAAACTTAAACAGCTTGTCTTTGGCTGTAGACAAACTCTGAGCGTGCATTTTTCTAATTCCATCCACTTCAGCGAGCGTATCCATATAAAAATAAAACCTGTCAACCAGGTTTAAAATGGCCGGCTCGCCCCCCATTAACTCATAAGGAGTTTTTATTGAACTTTCTGTCATATTATTAATCTTTATTGATAAAAAAACATCTTACTGAAAAACGCTTACAAATACAGCAAAACTCTTGTAAGATTATGCTAATCATTTAAATAAGGAACAAATCAATGCGCTTAAACACAGTAGCTTCACGCCCTGAAGCCAGCATTTTATCAACTAATAAAATGCTAAGAAATACCTATATGCTATTATCAATGACCTTGCTTTTTAGTGCGGCAACAGCAGGTATGGCAATGCTTTTTAATCTCCCTCACCCAGGGATGATTATTACCATGGTCGGTTATTTTGGTTTACTTTTTCTCACCAGCAAATTCAGCAATAGTACTTTAGGTTTGTTATTTGTTTTTGCTTTAACAGGCTTTATGGGACTAACACTAGGACCTATTTTAACCATGTACCTTAATGCTTTTAGCAATGGTCATGAATTAATTATGACTGCATTAGGCGGTACAGGTGTTATTTTTCTGGGTCTGTCAGGTTATGCATTAACAACACGCAAAGACTTTAGTTTTCTAGGCGGCTTTTTAATGGTTGGTGTTCTTGTTGCATTTTTAGCAGGACTTGGCGCAATGTTCTTCGCGATCCCGGCCTTATCGCTTGCTGTGTCAGCAATGTTTATCTTATTGATGTCTGGAATGATTTTATTCCAAACCAGC
>DAOWHF010000256.1:0-10510 GCA_030641565.1 Methylomarinum sp. | reverse complement strand
TTCACCACTTAATTTAAGTAAAATTCGTTTGCATATCATTTGGTTCATGATCAAATCATCCTATTAATAAAAATTAAGTGTGTAAAATTCGAGGTACAGGGTTAAAGGTACAAGGTTAAAACAGCTTTTGCTGTTTTAACCTTGTACCTTTAACCTTGCCCCTAATCCTTTTTTGCTCCTCGGCAACTGCTCCTGCGTTGCGCTACTACACACCATCCATGGTGCTATGCAAAAACGGCATTCGCCACATCCCTGTAACTCAAAAAAAACCCGGTTTAAAACCGGGTTTTAAAATTATGCGCTGGCTGCTGCCTGAGCTCTAACTTCTTCTGCAAAATCTAACTCTTCTTTTTCAATGCCCTCACCCACCTCAAAACGAGTAAAGCGAACAATCGTATTGTCTTTAGATTTAGCTAATTGAGCAACAGTCATTTTATCGTCTTTAATAAAAGCCTGTCCTTCAAGTGTTACTTCAGATAAGAATTTTTTAATTCTTCCTGTGATCATTTTCTCAACAATCTCAGGTTTTTTACCACTCTCTAACGCTTGAGCTGTAAAAATATCTTTTTCTTTTTGAATCAATTCTTCAGAAACTTGATCTTCAGAAACACATGTTGGATTTACAGCTGCAACATGCATTGCAATGTCTTTACCTAATTCACTGTCATTCTTAGCAAGTTCGATAATAACAGCAATTTTTCCACCATGTAGATAGCATGCAGTACCACCGTCAACATTTGCATATTTCACAAAACGTCTAACTGAAATATTTTCACCCACTTTAGCAATTAAAGCACGACGCGTGATATCAACAGACTCGCCGTTTGCTAAAGTCATTTCTGATAATTGCTCATTACTTTCAACATTATTAGTTAATAATGCTTCTGTTACTGCATTAACAAAACCAGTAAAATCTTCACTTTTAACAACGAAATCAGTTTCACTGTTAACTTCAAGCATAACAACCGTTTTAGCATCATCGCTTGTTTTTATGCTAATCATACCTTCAGCAGCAACACGACCTGCTTTTTTATCTGCTTTGGCAAGCCCTGATTTACGCATATTTTCAATAGCTAAATCCATATCGCCATTAGCTTCTTTCAAATTCCTTTTGCATTCCATCATCCCCGAACCCGTTCTATCACGAAGTTCCTTAACCATTGCAGCCGTAATACTCATTATCTCTAAACCCTCAAATTCTTAACTAAAAAAACGCCCCCAATATAATATAAAGGGAGCGTTTAAAATGACTCATTTATACAAGCCAAATGTTTACAAAAACTTAACCTTCAGTTGTTGCTGTTTCTTCAACAAAATCTTCTGATTTTGCTGATGCAGCCAAACCTGCTGATTTTGCTTCTAAAACTGCTGCCGAAGCACTTTGGCAATACAATTTAACTGCACGAATTGAATCATCATTACCAGGAATTACATAATCGATACCTTCAGGTGAATTATTTGAATCCACAATACCAACAACTGGAATACCTAATTTTTTAGCTTCTTTAATCGCATTCTTTTCGTAACCAACATCTAATACAAAAAGTGCATCCGGTGTGCCACGCATATCTTTGATGCCGCCTAAGCTACGCTCAAGCTTTTCCATTTCGCGTTCCATGCCTAAAGCTTCTTTCTTGCTGAACCTTTGGTACATAGTGCCATCAGCTTTCATTGCTTCTAATTCTTTTAAACGATTAATTGATTTTTTAATTGTTTTAAAGTTAGTCAACATACCACCTAACCAGCGATGGTTAACATATGGCATTCCACAACGTTTTGCTTCTTCTGCAACCGTTTTACGTGCTGATTTTTTTGTTCCAACAAACAAGATGTTACCTTTGTTTGCTGTCATTTTACCAAGATAGTTCATCGCGCCGTTAAACAATGGAAGCGTTTGCTCTAAATCTATAATATAAATTTTATTACGCGCACCAAAAATGTACGGAGCCATTTTTGGATTCCAGTAACGAGTTTGATGTCCAAAATGAACACCCGCTTCTAACATTTGACGCATTGACACTGCTGCCATTATTTTCTCCTAAGTAATTGACTGATTCTATCAGTCTTGGGTTACGCCTCCACCTATCCCGCTTGATAACCGGCTTTAAAAACCAGCACCCTACCAACCGTGTCGATAAATGTGAGTATTAATATAAAAATGAACTTACCTTTATACCATATTTTTCTTTTTACAACAAACAAAACCATGCTGCATTCTTACTTGCTTACTATTTAACTTAACGCTTCTACATAGCTCTGTTATCACCTTAGCCGCATTAAAAAACAGCACCACCGGCAAGTGCTAAATTTTAGCATACAAACAACAATACTTCTGGTTACTATGACAGCCGATTTTCTACAGGTCTGTTTTTTTGCGTACAGCCAACAACACCAAATAGACAAAGATCAATTCACTATAAATTCTGCACTCGTGACCACAATAAGCCTATACTCACAAGCCGACTTTAGCCTGCCAAATATATTTTACTTACCAAAGATACCGCGACTAAACTAAAATATATCAACATATCTTACAATACAGTTATAACTTTATGAGTATTACCATTAAAAACGAATCAGAAATCGATAAAATGCGGATCGCAGGAAAACTAGCCGCTGAAGTATTAGAGATGATTGAACCCCATGTTATACCTGGCATTACAACAAACGAATTAGACCGAATTTGCCACGACTATATTGTTAATGACCAGAAAGCCATACCCGCCCCATTGAATTATCGCGGCTTCCCGAAATCCATCTGCACATCGATAAACCAAACCATCTGCCATGGCATTCCCAATGAAAAATCCCTTAAAAAAGGTGACATTATTAATATTGATATAACTGTTATTAAAGATGGCTATCATGGCGACACCAGTAAAATGTTCTGCGTAGGACAAGTTGCTCAACATGCTAAACGCCTGATTGATATTACCCAAGAATCATTATTTCTTGGTATAGATCAAGTGAAACCTGGAGCAACTCTTGGGGATATTGGCCATGCCATTCAAAAACATGCAGAATCAAATCGCTACTCTATTGTTCGAGAATTTTGTGGACATGGCATCGGAAAAAATTTCCACGAAGACCCTCACGTAATGCATTTTGGTAAAGCCGGTGAAGGTGACGTTTTAGAAGCAGGCATGATCTTCACCATTGAACCGATGCTTAACATCGGCAAAAGAAACATGAAGGTCCTTAAAGATGGCTGGACTGCCGTCACTAAAGACCGCAGCCTTTCAGCACAATGGGAACACACCATTCTTGTCACAGCTACGGGCCACGAAATTCTGACACTACGCCAGGAAGAGATGTGAACGCACATCCAACATTAAGCCCTGACAAAATATTTGCTTCAGAAAACTCCCCCAGCACTCTGAAACAAATAATTACCGATAAATACCAGGAACAAAGTCAAAAATTCGACCCTCAGGGCAATGTTGGACAGCTACTGATAGAAAATGCTGTTTTTATTGACCATATTTTAACGCTCTGCTGGAATCATTTTCTTAAACAGTATGCCACGCAACTAAGCCTTGTTGCCACAGGTGGATATGGTAGAAACGAACTATTTCCCAACTCAGATATAGACATACTTATTCTACTAAAAAACCCTGAAACCAGCACACTTCAAGACAACCTATCTGCTTTTTCTAATTTCTTATGGGATATCGGCTTAAAACCAGGACAAAGCGTACGCACCATTGCTGAATGCATCCAAACAGCAAAAGAAGATCAAACCATCATGACCAGCCTACTAGAAACCAGGCTAATTTGTGGAAATTCAATTCTATTTACAGATTTAAAACAACAAATACAACCAAAAAAAATTTGGCCAACCGATCGGTTTTTTGCAGCAAAGATGCATGAACAGGAACAGCGCTACATTAAATATCACGACACTGCTTACAACCTTGAACCCAATATCAAAGAAGGCCCAGGCGGCTTACGCGACTTACAAAATATATCCTGGGTGTTTAAACATCATTACAACAGCCCATCTCTTAAAGAGCTCATTAAGTATGGCTTTTTTTCTGAATCAGAATACGATGAGCTTATCGTTTGCCGCAACACACTATGGCGCATTCGATTCGCCCTACACACTCTAACCAATCGCTGTGAAGACAGACTTATCTTTGATTACCAACGAGAACTAGCAAATCAATTTGGTTTCATAGATACAAACAACAACCCTGATGTTGAGCAGTTTATGCAGCATTACTTTAAAACAGTAATGGAACTTGAACGCATGAATGAAATGTTACTACAATTCTTCAGTGAAAAACTCATAGATTCAGAGCAAACCAAACAACTTCACCCAACTAGCGACCACTTTATAGCTATCAACGGCTATCTGGAGGTCAAAGAAGATGACACATTCAGCAAGCATCCACTGGCATTGCTAGAAATTTTCCCTCTATTACAACAGCATAAATCTCTAAAGGGGGTAAGAGCTTCCACAATACGATTAATTCGTAGCAACTTACATCTGATTAACGACGAGTTTCGTACCAACCCAAAAGCTAATCAACTTTTTCTATCCATACTCAAATCACCTCGCGGTATTACTCAACAATTACGACGAATGAACCGATACGGCATTTTGGCAGCCTACCTACCTTGCTTCGCCAACATTGTCGCTCGCATGCAATACGACTTATTTCATATTTATACCGTTGATGCCCATACCCTTTTTGTATTACGCAATCTACGTCGATTTTCATTAGAAAAACATAACGACGAGTTACCTTTCTGCAACAGCGTTTTTTTACGCATCAGCAAACCACACATATTATATTTAGCGGCTTTATTTCACGATATAGCCAAAGGCATGGGAGGTGACCACTCAGTTTTAGGCGAAGAAATTGCTCATCAATTCTGTATTCAACACAAAATTTCCAAACATGACACTAAACTCATCACTTGGCTAGTTCGTAACCATCTAATCATGTCGATGACCGCTCAAAGAAAAGACATTAGCGACCCCAATATTATTCATAAATTTGCCTTGCAGGTTGGCAGCATCGAATACCTCAATCACCTCTATTTATTTACTGTCGCAGATATCAGAGCCACAAACCCAAGCCTATGGAATTCATGGAAGGATTCACTACTACTTGAGCTATACACCTATACTCATAGCGCATTACATCGGGGATTACAAAACCCAATTGCAAGATGGGAACGCTTATATGAAAACAAGCAAGAAGCCAAAGAAGAGCTCATAGGCTTAGGGGTTTCTGAATCAACCATACAAAAAACATGGAACAAAATCAGTGATGACTATTTTTTACGTTATTCAGCTGATGAAATAGCATGGCACACCATTGCTATAGCATCCACCTCAAAAAAAGAACTACCATTAGTCATATTACGCCCACAAAACCAACGAGGCAGCGTAGAAATATTTGTTTATGCAAAAAATGAAAACAATATCTTTTCATTAAGTGCCAACACGCTTGACTGCTTGGGACTCACTATTCTTGATGCACGCATTATCACAACAACCTTAGCAGCAGAACAATATGTACTTAATAGCTTTCAAGTACTTGAACAATCTGGCGAATCAATAAAAGACCTACATAGAGAACTACATATTTGTAAAACATTACAAAACAACCTGCAAAATCTCGAAGTCAAAGAACAGCTCAATATTCACAGACAATCAAGACAAGCCAGACACTTCCCCATTCCCAGCCGAATTATTTTTCATAAAGACCCGCTTAACAGATACACTATTATTGAACTTATAACCACCGACTACTCAGGCCTTTTAGCGACTATAGGACAAGCCTTTATTGATCTAGACATCCAATTGCACGATGCAAAAATCACCACCATTGGAAGCCGGGTAGAAGACATGTTTTATATTACCGATTTTCAATCTCAGCCTATAACAAACACAGAAAAACTAGAAACCATCAAAACAAAATTACTTTCAATTTTAGAAGCACAAGATAACTAAAACCTTATGTCTACGCATCATTAGATGCTGACACTGATTCTATATATTTATTCAACAAATCATAGTCGTTTTTATCAAGATCCATATAACGCACTCCAATTTTACATTGATCACGAGATATACGCCTTGAGAAAGCAACATGACAACGCGCTCCTATTTTCTCAGCCTGACCATTTTCAAAAGGCAGCTCCAACCAAAGAAAAAGCTCCACAGGCTTTCCATCACTTACAAAGCTACCTCCCGGCGTAATTAAATTTCGCTCAAAAGTATTACACTGAATGCACACTCCTTCGTTAGAAGCATCCACAGCAACCACATCAAAATTAACCCCCGCCCCATTTTCAACAACGGCAGAAAATTGTTTTTTTACACGAGGATAAACTCTCTTTTCCATAATAATTTCTTCACAACTAAAACCTGTTTATTAAAACATTAGCCTAAATTACTAATTTATCAAATAATTAATAAAAATAACTTTAAACAACTATTAACAAGCCACAGATTAAATCAAGCCATAGGCCGTTTCCTGTTTAGCTTTCAAAGATTGATGACAGACCTAGAAGGACTGAAAACAAGATGGGCATACGACTAGAAAGGTTGATAATTCCAGAGAATTATTTCATGCTTAAGCGTGGTTTTTATGGCTGTCTCTGAATTTATTTGCCACACATAAGATTAAAACCTTTGCCTTCAGACGAACAGCTTTATATAAAACCAGCCTAAATAAAGCGCCCTGTATTAGCTGGACATTATAGTCCAGGATATTCTGTCACCTAATTCTGAGAAAGAAGGGTAAAAAATCAGTTAATCAAAATCACTCATAAATATATCTTCAATAAACTGCTTTTCTTCTTCTGTAAGTAAAATCTTTGAATATTTTTGTTCGGAACGCTTCTGCTCAGAAAGCTGGTGACATCTACGATCAGACGCTCGCCGCTCATCGCTGCGTCTGTTAATGTCACGACGATTCCACTTTGGCCAGGCCACATAATTCTTTTTAACGCTTTCTATCCACTCTGGCGAGCCGAATGAATATGGCGTAGCACGTCTGTCAGCTCTTCGTCGCACCATTGATGTGCGGCGCGAATTACGTCTAAAGTCATAGAGGTTCATTTTTTATATCCTCACTGTTAAATATCTTATTATTGTGTTTTAACACATCAAGAAAAAAACCGAGCTACTGGACAATTGAGCTAAATAATCTAATGGCTTCCAATAAACTATAAAGCCTAAGAAAAAGAAGTTGATACTATAAACAAAAAGCCTTCGATTCCATAAAGTGAGGTAAGTTCATAGACATTTAATTTTATTACAACAAGGATTTGCCTTTAGCTAACTTTGGCAAGTTCCCTTCCAGCCCTATTGCCATACGCATCACCTTATTTTTTGCAGGCAATATTCGTTCCGCCAAACCCAATCCCAAATTTCTAAGAATCCTTAATGGCAGCACCTCATTACTAAACACCCTATAAAACACATCCATGACAGTCATCATCCTTAAATTTTCATTACGACGCATTTTTTCATAACGCATTAAAACAGCCCTATCAGCAATATTTTCATCACTTGCGTTAGCCTCCACCAACACTTCCGCTAAAGCTGCCGCATCCAGCAATCCAATATTAACCCCTTGCCCAGCCAATGGATTTATCATGTGAGCCGCATCACCCACCAAAGCCACACCCGCTTTAACATATTGCTGAGCATGCTGACGCTTTAATGGAAAACTTGCCACACCTAACACCTGCTTAACCTTACCTAGACAATCAGGAAAAGTCGCCGTTAATTCATCAATTAGGCTTTCATTAGACAAGGTTTTTAACCTTCTGACTTCATCCGGTGTGTTATACCAAACAATAGAACCATAATTACCAGTTAAAGGTAAAAATGCCTGAGGCCCAGTAGGTACAAAACGTTGCCAGGTAATATCTTGTTGGCCGTACTCGGTTTCTATATATATGACCATTGCATGTTGCTTATAATCCCAACTAGTAACACCCAAGCCCACGGCTTGTCTCACCCTGGAGTTCCCACCATCAGCTGCAACCAAAACCCTAGCCTGTATCTCACTACCATCAGCCAATTGCAACTGAGTTTGCCCCGAATATTGATAATTTATCTGCTTGATAGTTGCAGGCGCAATCAACTCAATATTTTCAAATGCCGCCAACCTATCTAGCAACGCTAACTGTGTCACCCTATTTTCAACAATATACCCCAACTCAGGCAACTTGATATCATCACTATTAAACTCAGTATCTCCAGCCGTCTCCCAAACTCGCATACGACGAAAGGGACAAGACCTACGACTCAGCACACCTTCCCAGGCACCCACGCTTTCTAAAATATTTTTTGAAGCCAGACTCAAAGCAGAAACCCGCAGATCATGAGGCTGATCAGCTGAAAATGCATCGGGTATAGCCTGTTCCACCACAGCGACCTTTAAATCACTACCACCAAGACTACAGCCAACAGCTGCCCCTACCATTCCACCACCAACAATTACAACATCAAATTCTTTTTTCATATTCACTCAAAAACTTAACTTTTCATCCCAGACCAAACAACCCAAATACCAGCGATTAAAACACCCCATTCTCACAACACACTAGTCATCAAATGCTTAAACGCCAAGAATTCCACAACCTAAACTTACAGCAATACTCCTTACCGTTAAACTCTTTACCTGCGCTCAATCATTATTTATATGCAGTTAAAAGTTCACCCCAGCAAAATGACAAGCCCTACCCATTATGTTACAATTGAAAAGTTTCACTGATTGAAATTATCAGTTATATACAATTATTTGTAGTCACACTTATAGATTCAAGGTTTTAAAGGCTTGACTCTAACATGCAACAAATAAAAAAACCACAGCGACTACAAGCATTAAATTACATAAGGATCGGGGTAGCGATGAATAAAAATTCCCTAAAAAATCACACAGCGCAAATGCTTTACGATAGCAACAAATCACAAGATAGTTGTGGTGTTGGCTTTATTACACATAAAGAAAGCAAACAATCACACGATTTATTGGTCAAATCTCATGAAGCATTATGTACCATTCCTCATCGTGGAGGCATGAGTGCAGAAGGCATTGGTGATGGAGCAGGCGTAAATATCGATTTGTCACTTAACTTCTTCCGCAAAGTGACAGGCAACAACAACCTAGAACTAGGTCAATTTGGTGTTGCCAACTTCTTTTACCCAGAAGATCATATTAAATATGATGCTGTTGCAACTGAACTGGTAGAAAAGCACTTAAAAGAATTTGACCTACCTGTTATCACATGGCGAAATGTCCCTGTTGACAACAGCGTACTTAATGCTGCCTCAGTTAAAGCACAACTTCCTATTAGACAAGTTGTTTTTGCTAGACCCGCTGCTTTAAAAGATGCATCTAATGAAGCATTTGAAAAACACATTCAGGTTGCCTTATTAACCATAGAAGCAGAAGGCTTTACCCGCCACGAGCTAGATGGTTTTTACCCTTTATCTATGAGCTCTCGCACTCAAGTTTATAAAGGTCGCTTAAACTCATTTGAAGTGATTCCTTATTTCACTGATTTGTACGACGCAGATCATGAAATTAGTACCTTATTTTTTCACACTCGTTTTTCAACAAACACTGCTCCTGCAACCATGATGGCTCAGCCATTCCGTTACATGGCGCACAATGGTGAGTTAAATACCGATAAGAAAAACAGGCTCAGTGAAAATGCAATTGCCAGACAAAATAACAAAGAAGTTATTTTCCCTATCGGACAATCTGACTCAGGACGTTTAGATCAAACATTAACACGTCGTATTAATGAAGACCATCTTGATATTGTCACCGCTATTTTAGCAATGATGCCACCTGCATGGGAAAATGACACATCGTTATCTGATGATGTTCGCGCCATGCTTGAATACTTCAGTTTATATGAAGAAAAGAATGATGGCCCCGCTGCAATTATCTTTAATGACGGCGTTCGCGTAGGCGCACGTCTTGATCGCTTAGGTTTAAGACCTTTACGTTCTGTTGAAACCCAAGAGTACCTTGCGGTCATGTCAGAAGCAGGACAAATTGACTTCCCTGCAGAAGAGGTACTAAAACGCGGCCGCATCGAAGCCGGCGGCATGCTGTACTTTGACCACAGCACAGGTGAATCTTATGACAGCCACCAAGTCATGGAGCGCCTGGCCAAAGAAAAAGACTACAAAGCGTTATTAGATCAAAGTGCTATTCATATTACAGATCTTGATGAAATCCAGCTATCCGAATTAAACAACGATCACGTTTTTAATATAGATCAGCGCCATACAGCCTACTCTCTCAACCAGGAAAGCTTTAAATTCTTGCTTGATCCAATGTTAAGCATTGGACTTGAGAAAGTATCGGCCATGGGCTACGGCATTACACCCAACGCTTTGTCAAAAGCTGAAGGCGGTATGTCGCGTTATTTCAGTCAACGTTTTGCACAAGTTACTAACCCACCATTAGATTCCTTACGTGAAAGCGACGGCATGACCTTACGTGTTGCGCTGGGTGCAAAACCA
>DAOWHF010000180.1:0-8056 GCA_030641565.1 Methylomarinum sp. | reverse complement strand
GAAGGTCAGCTTGCGAATGTACGTTCGAATTGCTCGTTTTCTGTTACACCGCGTGTTGAAAAAATCTTATTTAAAGGTGGCTCTATGTCTTTTAAAGGTGACTTCTTCCCCGCCGGACGAGGAACAATGTTTTTTTTAACGCCTTGATGATACATATCCAACCAATAAATAATTCATAATATTTGCAGAGCTCTCAGCAAGAGAGTTTAAACCCACAAAGCTTCTTCCTATACGAAGATACCCCACAAGCTGAAACAGAGCGAGATAAATATAGGGTAATTTGTTTGATAATTCGTTTTTAAACGGGACTAGTTTAGTCTAGGTAGTCTGGTAATTGAAAATGATTTTTAATATATAAAAAAGAATAAAGGTGGGAATTTTTCGTTTTTTAGAACAAACCTATTTGGCATTAGTCTGCTCTACTTTTTTTCATCGCATTTAATATCGTGATGGATTAGCTCGTTTGGCAGGTATTCGTCTATTACGAGTATTGTAATAGTTTTTTGTTTCATGTTCTGGTGCCAGTGGAAATAAATCTGATTGATGCTTTCTTACTTGCAGTTTTCTAATGACTTTGGTTATTGTGTAAATGTTCAGGGCACTACGATGATATTTAACGGCCAGATCTTGATAATTATACTTAATTAATATAGTCGTTATAGATAGCTTCATATTTTTTCAATGTCATCTTTGCTATTTGATGGAACGTACATCAGTCGAGCCCTGAAGTTCAGATACAAGCAGTTAAACAGCGCTTTATGGCAGATCGCTTTCCGGTAATGTTTTCAACATGTCTCGATAGGTATCATCTAGCCCAAGCTGTTTTGGACTATTTTCACTTTTGCAGCCATCAGTTTTCTGTAATGATCAACGATTAAAATATTTTTATGATTCATGATAAGCCTCCATAACTATTTCCCCATCGACAAACAATACACTTATTGTTAAAAAAGCATGTCCGTTTTAAATTACTTTATTAATATTTGAGGCACCCAATGGATAAAAAAATGTACCAATGGATTAGTAATCTTGTAAACAGCAAGCGAGGAATGGCAACCGTTAGAGCTCGAAGTGCAGAGGCTGCTGTTGTTATGGAGCGCTATCAATGCGGAAGAACGCAAGGCGACAAATTGGTTTTTAGTGCCATAGACAAAGAAAATTTACGCAATCAGATCAAAAAAGAGCTAAATATTGATCCTTGTTCTGTCCATAAACTTCCTGCTGACCGCATAGAAACAGCCAAACACCATGACAATGAAAACCTCGCTAATAAAGCGGTTAGCCATGATCATGTTTTAATCAATAGTCCCAGCGGTGTATTACATCTCAATAACAATACAATTGATTTACAATCTGCACAGATCCCTAGTGCGGGCATTATGAGTTTAGGCTCAAAAATCAGCCAAATTGATCACGCTGCTATTATCGTTGTAGAAAATCTTGCGATTATGCAATTATGTGGCAGTTTCAAACTTCCCCTACTTTGTCATGATGCCTTATGGATTTATCGAGGCGATCATAAAAGCGGTTCTAGAGTTGATGCTTGTTATGATCTAATAAAGCGTTTAGGTAACAATAAAGATCTTATTGTATTCAGTGATATGGATCCCAAAGGAATAGAAATTGCCTTATCCATTGCAAATGCAAATTACTGGTTAGGGCCAGAAATGAGCGAATGGGAAAACTGTTTAGCTAGCCAATATGCCAGTCGTAGTGGTTATGACCTGCAAGGTGTAGCAATGAAGTACCTTTTAAAACAAAAACACACCCAGTCCGAGCCTATAAAAATTTTAATCGAGCAGATGGCTAATTACCGAAGTTCATACAGACAAGAACACATGTTTAGCCACAACATTCCACTTTCACTACATAAACTGGAGCGGACTTTAGTCCGCCCATAGATGCAAAAAAACAACAAATCAATAAATCGGGTTATTTATCTTCCTCAGCTTTTGAATAAACATTATCTCGATATTTAAACTGCACACCTTGTAAAAAGTTACGCAAAATCTGATCCTTACATTCACGATAGTTTTTGTGTCCTGCCTTACGGAAAAAGGCACTTAGCTCATGTTTACTTAAACTAAAATCAGCAAACGCCATAATCTGCAAGATATCTTCTTCTTTTAGATTTAATGCAATTTTTAATTTTTTAAAAATAATATTGTTGGTCATGCGTTTTTCCGGCTCTGGCTGCTGACCTTCTTTCTTGCCACGCTTATCATTAATCAAACCATTTAAAAAAGTCGCCAGTTGTGTATCGCTACATGCTTTATAAGCTGGGTCATCATCTTTTTTTAACCAATCACTAATTTCTTCCCGTGTGACAGTGCAGTCAGCCAGGCCAAAAATAGCGATCATTTTAGAATCATTAAAATCAAAGGTGTAGCGAATACGGCGTAAAACATCATTATTAGTCATTAATATATCCTTGTATAAACTGCCGTTGCATACAACAAACAGATTTTTCTCAAATTCAAGCTGATAATATCCTAAAAAGCAGATCTAACAAGCCAGGTGCGAGCTACTACACCTTATCCTAAGACTATTTTCAAGTATTTTTAAAGACAAACTTTCCTCTGGAGGGCTTAAATCAACAACATTGTACTCATTAAAAATGAATGAGTATTGGCTGAAGCTTATACGTAATAAGAAATAAATTTGACATACATAGCAATCAGCTTATAATGATTGTTAGCTAGAAAATATGATTTACCCTTTGTTTTACCATTTCGATGTCTCTTCTGTAGTTTCTCGTCCTGTTTTTCATTTAGTAATTTCAACATTATCTGCTTCATCAGCCTTTAATAAGGCTTTATATTCAATTTTTTTACAGGACTCATTATGTCTACAATTACTACTGGCACCGTTAAATGGTTTAACTCTGATAAAGGCTTCGGCTTTATTGAGCAACAATCAGGCCCCGATGTTTTCGTACATTTTCAACAAATTAATAACTCTGGTGGTTATAAATCACTGGATGAAGGTCAAAATGTACAGTTTACTGTTACTCAAGGTCAAAAAGGCCCACAAGCTGAAAACGTAACTGTTATCTAAAGACTAAGAAAAAGATCATAGTCCTATATAAATAGGTCGTTGTTCTTTTATCTTGTTTTCAATCTAAATCCGAGGCCTCAATCCGGATAACAGATTGTAAGATATTAGCTTCACAGTTATTGAAAATCCACTTTCCCCTTAGGTGAAGTGGATTTTTTTTGCCTCTACAAAATCAAAATCTTATGCCGTAACGAAGATTCAGAATTAAGTTTGAACTATTCCTTAATACTTTCGTCATATAATGCAGAACACAATTGGGGGCGACTTGGCTTCGACGTGGGTAGCAAAACCTTGAGTGCATGCCGTGGACAGTACACCACGTAAAATCTACTGACTTTAAAGTATTCGCTAATGACGAAAACTACTCAGTGGCTCTAGCAGCTTAAACCCTGCACCACTCTTCTGACTACATGTGCTTATGCGTGTAGGTACCTCGGTACACTCAGAAGTCATCTTACATAAGATCGCGCCAGGACTTAGTTCGGAGTCCAAAACGTTAAATCCAATCGAAATCGCTGATAGTTTTCTTGGCTCGACGGGTAGCTATTAGTTAAATCAAAAGAGCGAGATAAGCATGTAGACCTTTAGGCGGAGTGCTTGCGGACGCGGGTTCAATTCCCGCCGCCTCCACCAAATTTTAAGAACCGGCTGTCCCTTTAAAAGGGCAGCCGGTTTTTTTATGCCTATTGAATAACAGACGACGTCTAGCAACACTATTTAGGTACAAAATAATCCATATCATCAGCGAACACGACTGAGCCTTTATAAAATTGTCTGATAATGCCTAATGTTTCCTGCTCACGGCCTAATGTACGATTCATCCGGTGGGATAATACTAACGTTTTAACATTGGCCTGTTGTGCAATCTTACCAATTTCTGAAGGTGGCATGTGTAAAGACCGCCCTGCGCCATTTTGTGATTCAGGAATAGCATTGTGTGCAATTAAGATATCTGTGCCTTTGGCCAAACCGACCAAGGTCTGGAAGCGATTGTTCATATCACCCGAAAAAGACACCGAACACCCTGCAATATTTACTCGCCATGCCAGTGCTGAAATCGGGCCATGATGAACAGGGATTGCCTGCATTGAATAGTCATTAGAGCGATAGACAGTCTGTTTTTGGTGTTTATCTAAGCTGACATTTTTTGCAACAATTTTAAATTGACTTGCTTGTTCAGGTTCAACATATTCACTTAGATAGGGGAATACGCCTTTTTTAGCAAATAATCGTTGGCTAAATTCAGTTGCAGAAGGCATTAAATCATTACCTTCTGGCCCAAAGACATTTAAATCCCGAGTTCTATGAGTAAAATATGATGCTTTGATAAACGCAGGAAAATCGGCACTGTGATCCACATGAAAATGTGTGAAGGCGACTGTTTTTAAATCAACCAGGTTTGCCCCACTTTTTTCATAATTTAAACTGCTACCAGACCCTGTATCGATTAAAACAATACCTTTACCGTCTAACCAGATCAAATAAGAACTAGAGGCTCTTCCATCCGACAATTCTGGCCCACCTGAACCAAGCACCTGAACTTTTACCCGCTGATGCTGACATTCGGCCATGGCGGTAATACTGCATGTTAAAGTCATCGTAAGAAATGTTAATCGAGAGAATTTCATAATTCACCTTTAGTATTTGTCTTGCAAAGTCATTAAGGAATTAGCACGCAATAACTTGAACAACTGTAGGATGGGCAAAGGGCTTTTTTGTGCCCATCTTTTATACTACGAGCTATTGAACACGCTTATTATGAGCCTGATGGGCACGCTATCGCTTTGCCCATCCTACACTTTTAGTTTCGGGTATTATTAAATGCTTAATCCTAAGCCACTTTATTAGCTAGATGCAGCCTTTACTTATCAGATATTTTAATTTTAATCCCTCCGGCTTCTTTAATGCGCCACATATAGATTAACAAGATACTGCCCATAGCCAGTAAAACCAATTGTAATTGAAAATCTTTATGCAATACCCCAATAGACAAAGCAAAAGTAACAACAATTAATATCATAGCCTTAAGCTTAGATCTTCTGGTAATAGAACGGCTTGTTTCCCATTGCTGTAAGGTAGAACCAAACCATCGATTATTCAACAATATTTGATGAAAACGTGGTGAACTATTGGAAAAACAGGCCAATGCCAAGATTAAGAACGGCGTGGTAGGCAGAATTGGCAATACAGCACCAATAATACCTAATACAATAAACAGTAAGCCGAGAAAAATCAGTAGATATTTTTTGATACGTTTACGCATAGCTAAAGAGTTACCAAGGTAAAGACGTGCCATCATACTTAATAAACTTACCAGTATTTGACATTTTAAAAGCGTTAATTTGTTTAATCATGCCTGTAACACTGGTTTCGGTATTAATTAAGGCGTTAGACCCGCCCATATCCGTTAAAACCCAACCGGGATGAAAAATAAGCACACCAATTTCTTCAGTTTTTAAATCAATAGACAGGCTTTTCATCGTAGCATTTAAAGCGGCTTTACTGGAGCGATACAAAAGACTGCCACCACTGCTATTATCCTCAATACTTCCCATCCGACTACTCAATACTGCAATACGTGGCTTTGAACAGCGCTTTAAATTAGGCATAAAAGCTTCAGCTACTTTAACCACGCCCAGCACATTAGTTTGCAATGTATTAATCCAATCATCATAATTTAAATTACCAAATCCATGCCCATTATTATCACCATAGACTCCGGCGTTAGCCACAATCAAATCAATGCTTAACTCTGCCAGCTCTGCGGCTAGAACATCAACAGCACTTCTATCTAAAACATCGATAGCTTGAATTTGAACATTTGGATTTTCAACAGCAATACGGCTTAGATCAACTGCCTGCTCTGGAGAGCGACAACATGCAATAACTTTCCAGCCCTGTTTTGCATATTGCTTACAAAACTCCAAACCTATTCCACGATTAGCCCCTGTAATTAATACGGTACTCATTTTTTATCTCTATTGGTTAATAGTTTATCCAAGTGATTTGAAAATAACTGCCTTTCACTTTGGCTCATAGCCGATGGCCCATCTCCTGTATCCACGCCACTAAATCGTAGCGTATCCATAAAGTCTCGCATGTTTAGCAGTGAATTGATGTTTTCGGCTGTATAAAGTTCACCACGCGGATTGAGCGCTAACCCACCTTTTTCAATCACCTCTGCCGCCAAAGGAATATCACTGGTAATCAACAAGTCACCTGCACTGAGCCTTTTAACAATTTCATTATCAGCAACATCAAAACCCGAAGTGACTTGTATAAATTGAATATAACGAGAAGGCGGAATACGTATTGAGTGATTAGCCACAAACGTAGCCAATACCTGAGTGCGTTCTGCGGCTTTAAATAAAATCTCTTTTATCACCACAGGACAGGCGTCAGCATCTACCCATATTTTCATTTCATTCCTCTTTTGTTCAATAATCGTTTTATTCTATGGAATAATTAGGATACAACTTATCCTTTAATTTATAACCAAACAAGCTATTATCCATGAAAATAGACATCATACAGGCAGATATTACCCAGTTAAACGTTGATGCAATAGTTAATGCCGCTAATAATTCCCTGTTAGGAGGTGGCGGAGTTGATGGCGCCATTCATAAAGCCGCAGGAAATGAGCTTTTGGCAGAGTGTCGTAGCTTAAATGGTTGTAACGTGGGAGAAGCAAAAATAAGCAATGGATATAATTTGCCCGCTAAATATATCATCCATACCGTTGGCCCTGTATGGCAGGGTGGAAATAAGAATGAAGAAGCATTACTGGCGTCTTGCTATACAGAGTGTATGCAGATTGCACAAGACCAAGGGCTTAAAACACTAGCTTTTCCCGCAATCAGTTGTGGTATTTACCGGTTTCCTATTGATAAAGCCAGTGATATAGCTATCAAGACTGTACTACATGCAGCTGAAAACACCAGCTTAAAACAAGTAATATTTGCATGTTTTAATCAACAAATTAAAAAAGCTTTAGAAGACAGTTTTAATCATTATGCCAACTTATAATCCTCTATCAGCTAACTTTTCCAGAGTTACCAAGCCATTTTTTTAAAATAAAACTATAAATAACCAGATTAATAGCAATCACAGCACCCCCCAAGATGATCTGAATATCTCTGGTCAGCCCTTCAGGATACATTATCGGAATAATATAATGCTCAATAAACCCAGTAGAATACCCCTCACCACCATTATTTCGACGGAGTTGATTCTCTAGTGTTGTTAAAGGGCAAAACCAGCCAAAAAACTCGATTAATGCTCCCCACACTGCTGCTGGTAAATGTAGCCAAATCAACCGCCTCCATTTCATCACTAGCAATCCACCGAAGATGACAAATAGAATAAAACTGAAATGAATTAAAACAATTAAATCTGCCATCTGTAACATTAACTCACCCTGTCAATCAGTTGTTAAAGGTAGTTGTTTGAAATTGATCAGACATTACATTTTATTTTTACTAACGTTATGTAAATCATAAAAGTTTATCAGATATGGAGAGCAGAGAGGATCAAATCGCAATCCAGCGTGGAGATGTGTTCCATTACAATATCTGGGACCATAGTCTATGCACAGACTATGAATCAATAAAAGGTCAAATATATCATGATGATGAGTCTTTTGTTTCTAAGATGCAAAACAAGATAGAGAAAAGCCAAGATGATTGGAGTATCCAAAAAAAACAGAAACCTTCCTTAGCACAGCATTTGTTCGAGATCGAAAAGCAAAATACGGACAGAAATTCAACAATTGTTGTTGCTTATGCTACAGGTGCATATAGTCAGCGTGAAATTACAGAGCATTTTGAATTGCACCCTAGCACATTGGGTGTTATTGTGAGGTGGCACAAGAATTCGTAATTCGGGACCCTGTGAGCTTTAAATATAGTTTAAAAAGTTTTATAGTATTTTTATTTAAATCATAAGAACCAATAATTATTTGTACTGTCTATATTGTTTGTATATATTAAAGTTTTTGTTT
>DAOWHF010000032.1:0-4505 GCA_030641565.1 Methylomarinum sp. | reverse complement strand
TTAAATACATGATGTAAATCAGTTTGCAATGCCTGTTGCCGTGGATCATCAAATTTTAACTTTTCTGACAAAATCAAAATACCACCAGGTAACAAGCCTTGGTATATTTTCCCCAAAAATGCTTGCCTGTCTTTTATTGGAATAAACTGCAAAGTGAAATTGAGCACCACAACCGAGGCATTATTAATCTCAATATCCCGAATGTCATCACAGACAACTTCAACCTCTACAGCACCATCATCCGCGGCGATTTTATTTTTTAATTGCTTAATCATTGCTTCAGAGTTATCAATGGCAACAATTTTACATTGAGGCACAGCGATATGATGTCGCATAGATAAAGTAGCGGCACCCAAAGAACAGCCCAAATCATAGCAAACACTCTGTTCTTGAGCGTAGCGTTCGGCTAACAGACCTATGGCAGAAATAATTGCTTGATAACCGGGAACCGAGCGCTGAATCATGTCAGGAAAAACATTAACTACTGATTCATCAAACTTAAAAGAATTCACCGACGCTATTGGACTAGCGTAAAGCGTGTCCTGAGTTGTAGACGTGGACATAAAAAGAAAATATAAGGATTTTAAAAGAACTTCCTGCTCTTGTGTAAGAACAGGAAGTGAAGAGAACAGCTTATGAATTATCTTTTGCTGCTAATGCCGCCATATTTCGTTTAGATAATTTTTCAATAACTGCACTCAAAGATCCCGTCCTTTTAAACTCACCCTTAATTGAGGTACGATAGTTGGTCACCAAGCTGACCCCTTCTATCATAATGTCATAAACTTTCCATTTGCCTTTTCTTAATACCATTCTGTAGTTAATTGCTAAAGGTTGAATACCAGGTTGTAGAATTTCTGTTTTAACGATTACTTTCTTCGTACTCTCAGTCAATTTTAAAGGTAAAAATCGTACAGACCAGTCTTTAAATTCTACAAAAGCACGAGAATAGGTTCTAACTAACAAGGTTTTGAACTCATCTTTAAATCTTACCCTTTCATCCTTAGTCGCTTTTTTCCATAACTTACCTAAAACCAATGCAGAAATTCTATTAAAATCCACATGAGGATTAATAACATCTTCAACAAATACATTTATTTGTGCAAAATCTTGAGAAAACCCTTCCTCTTGAAGCTTTACTTTTAATTCATTAGATGCCGTCTCAATGGCAACCTGAGGTGCGAGCAAATCAGCTGCGACCACTTGAGTCATAGGAAATAACCCAGCAATCAACCCCAAGATAGCAAATAAAAAAACTCTTTTACCATATTGCATTTTCATAAAAATTTTCACCTTATTAGAAAGCCTAAAGCCTTCCTTTTTAAGTACCCTATCTACAGGTACACTGATACAATTAAGTTTTAAAAACAGGGTTATAGTACCTTAAACATACTACAACCAAATACTAAAAAATTATTCTAAAATAATATGCCACATAATAACATCCTTTTCCCAAGCACTCGCATGAGAAGAATGCGTTATCACGATTTTTCCCGTCGTTTAATGCGAGAAAACAGACTTTCAGTTGATGACCTTATTTACCCTATGTTTGTTATTGATGGCAGTAATAAACGAGAACAAATTGCTTCCATGCCAGGTGTTGAACGACTTTCAATTGACTTGCTCATTGAAGAAGCTATCCAGATCAGCCAATTAGGTATCCCAGCTATTGCTTTATTTCCTGTAACAGCTGCTGATAAAAAATCAGATGATGCCAGAGAAGCCTATAACCCCGAAGGACTTGCCCAACGCTGTGTAAGAGCATTAAAAAAAGCCTGTCCCGATTTAGGTATTATTACCGATGTTGCCCTAGACCCATTCACCTCTCACGGCCAAGATGGACTGATTAACACAGACGGCTATGTAATTAATGATGAAACCGTAGAGGTCTTATGCAAACAAGCCCTTTCTCATGCCGAAGCGGGTGTTGATATTGTCGCCCCTTCAGACATGATGGATGGACGAATTGCAGCGATTAGAGCCACATTAGAGTCCAATCAACATATTAATACACAAATCCTAGCTTACTCCGCGAAATACGCCTCTAGCTTCTACGGCCCCTTCAGAGATGCCGTAGGGTCAGCCGGTAATTTAGGCAAAAGTAATAAATCAAGCTACCAAATGGACCCTGCCAATTCAGATGAAGCACTGCGTGAAATTCAACTGGACTTAAACGAAGGCGCAGATATGATTATGGTTAAACCGGGCATGCCTTATCTGGATATTATTCGCCGCGCTAAAGATCAATTTGCAGTCCCCACTTTCGCCTATCAGGTCAGTGGTGAATATGCCATGCTAAAAGCTGCATCGATGAATGGCTGGCTGGATGAAAAACAAGTGGTACTGGAGTCTTTACTCGCTTTTAAGCGCGCAGGAAGTGATGCCATACTCACTTATTACGCAAAATCTGTCGCTCAATGGCTAGGCGGTAGCACGAAATAAATACATCAACCTTACTTGCACTAAAGCATAAGAATCACTAAAGTTTTTCTGACCTTTTGCTCCCGCCCAAACAATCTCAATCGTTACGTAGCAAAACTATGTGCCTCTTGGGATAGTTCGGTCATAATCAAAAATACAGTGCAATTTTGATATATTTATCCCGAGATACCAGCTGAAAAACAATAATAATAGGAAATCATCATGCCAGAAAATCAATACATTACAGAAAGAAAACGATTTCAGATTGAAGAAGCTATTTTAATATTCCTTCTCATCCTTTCACTTGCAGGGATTGCAATCACAGACTTCTCCCCAGATGATGGCTATGGCTACTGGATCATCATGGTGATTGTTTTTTCTATTTTTGCCATTATTATTGCATGGCTACAATCAAAGCATAAAGACGGTGAATTTAAAGAAATTGTAAAAGAACAGTCCACCCATTGGGCAACCGCTTTACTGGTAGTTGCAGGTGCTTTTTTACTGCAAAAGTCGGGACAATTAACCCCCCAAAGTGCCGGCTTAGTTATTTTATTAATTCTATCCTTAGCAACCATGCTTGATGGCCTACGTATTGGCTCTCGTTTCAGCTTAGTGGGTTTGTTTTTAGGCAGCTCTTCTGTGATTGGGGCTTTTTATGAATATTTTATATGGATAGACATCGCCCTAGCCATATCAATTGTTATCTTAACTATTTTGTGGGAGCTCTGGATGAGCAAGAGAGAAAACGCATGAGTACAGTCGATCGTTACGCAGTATTTGGCCACCCTATAGGCCATAGCAAATCACCACGCATTCACACCTTATTTGCAGAACAAACGCAGCAATTATTAATCTACGAAGCTCAAGATGTCCCCGCCAAAGCATTTGATAAGGCCCTTGAAAACTTTTTTGAACAAGGTGGCAAAGGACTTAATTGCACCGTACCTTTAAAAGAACTCGCCTGGCAACGTGCCCATGTTCTATCTGAACGCGCCCATTTTAGTAAGGCTGTTAATACTTTGGTATTACAAGAAGATGGTTCAATTTTAGGTGATAACACCGATGGTCTTGGTTTAGTTGCTGACTTAACCAGCAATCACGCCATCCCACTATTTAATAGCCGCATTTTAATATTAGGTGCAGGTGGTGCAAGCCGAGGCATTATCGGCCCCTTAATGGAAAACACACCAGCCCACATTGTTATTGCCAACCGCACTGTAGAAAAAGCCATCACACTAAGTAAAGAGTTTGCTCAATTAGGCGACATTACAGGCTGTAGTTACGAAGCCCTTAAAGGCCAACAATTTGATCTAATCATCAATGCCACCTCAGCCAGCCTTACAGGACAACTGCCACATTTAACAGAAGGCATACTGGCTAAAAACGGTTATTGTTATGATTTAGCATACGGCAATAAACCCACCGCTTTTGTAAACTGGAGCTTAGCGCAAGGTGCAGAAAAAAGTCTAGACGGATTGGGTATGCTAGTAGAACAAGCCGCAGAAGCTTTTTATATATGGCGTGGAGTACGACCCGAAACGGCAGAGATTATTGCACTGTTAAATTCAGAAAGAGAGTAAAAGCAGATACAAAGTAAAAGGTTCAAGGAAGATCAAGCCAGACACATTAGTATTGACTTAATCGCACATGCTCATAAATTGGTTTTGATTTTTTACTGACAACATCTCAAAGAACCAATTAAGTAATAGGTAAAAATTATTTTAATATTAAAGTCAGCATTTGTTGGATGTGAGGCTTCAGCCTCACATCCGAATGTTAGAATAAATTGAATTAGCTACTAAATTTCTAGTATTGGTACAGAGTTATCTTTTTAAGACAAAGTTAAGGTATATCAATCTGGTTGAATACAAAAAGATTAAAAATATTAGTCACACAACTAATTTCATATGCAAACTAACCTTTTCTCGAGATCATTTTTAACCTTAATCATCTTTT
The DNA here is from genome assembly GCA_030641565.1 of Methylomarinum sp. Classification (GTDB taxonomy): domain Bacteria; phylum Pseudomonadota; class Gammaproteobacteria; order Methylococcales; family Methylomonadaceae; genus QPIN01. Next base: position 125 of record DAOWHF010000032.1, on the reverse strand, counting down.
TTTTATTGGGATTAAGTGCATCTGTTGGTTTCTATGTCATTCTCGAAAGAATTGATAATGATTCTTTTTACTCATCATTTGAACGAGAGGCTTCAGAGCGAATTTCAACTATCCAACGCTCTTTT
>DAOWHF010000006.1:0-2359 GCA_030641565.1 Methylomarinum sp. | reverse complement strand
TTCTAATAATTCATTTATGTCGTTCGGCAACCGCCCCATATCAGTCACAAACCCTGAAATATCTGGCTGTCCATTAATAGATCGCTTAGGATCACCCACTATCGCTTTCTTAATACTTTCCAGTCTATCCCTAGTCTGCTCATATCTAGCAGAATACCCAATATCCACTGTAGACCTAATTGCAACTGTGCTTAATACAGTAATAATCAATAGAACGACAACTAGCTCTAATAAGGAGAATCCGTTTTGTTTTTTAAATAGGTGTAAGGGCATTTTTAATTAAACTATGTTATTTAACTTGGTCTTTTGGGTCATTTGGCTTGTAAAAACAATGTATTAGATAGATTTAGACCAATTCTAATATTGAGCAATATTTATGCCCAAGTGCGAGCTATTAGACATATTGGTATTTTTTAACAGCCCATTATTGATCCATCCACCATAAGCTATACTTTAAAGCTCTATATTTTTAAAAAGTGACCTATGCGTATCAGCTTCCTGATTTTATTACTGACCTTTAACTATTCGATAAGTTATGCAGATAAACCTCCTCTTACGCTGGCAAAAACCTACCAAGCTGATGTGGATGTTAGCCAATATTGGGTGAGTGAAAAACTGGATGGTGTGAGGGCTTATTGGGATGGTCAGCAATTGGTTTCCAGACAAGGCAATATTTACCCTGCCCCGGTTTGGTTTACTCAAGGTTTTCCTCATCAAGCCTTAGATGGCGAACTTTGGTTAGGTAGAGAACAGTTTCAACAATTAGTCAGTATTGTTAAAAAGAAACAGCCAATTGATAGTGAATGGAAGACAGTACAATATTTTGTGTTTGACCTGCCTCAATCAAAGTCTATTTTTAACCAACGATTAAAGACTCTGCAAGCATTGATTAAGCATTCTAATAGTCCTTATTTACATTTAGTTGAGCAATATCGTGTTGCTGATAAATCGACATTAATGCGCACATTAAATCAAGTGGTTGATGCCGGTGGCGAGGGGTTAATGCTTCACCATGCAGATGCTTTATATCATTCCGGACGTAACACCGATTTATTAAAGGTAAAACCTTTTTATGATGCTGAGGCAACTGTGATTGCTTATATCGAAGGCAAAGGAAAATTTAGCGGATTATTAGGTGCTTTATTGGTCGAGATGCCTAATGGCTTGCGCTTTAAGATTGGTAGTGGATTTAATTTACAGCAAAGGCAGAATCCACCCAAAATTGGATCTATGATTACTTATAAATATTTTGGGAAAACCCAGAAAGGGATTCCTCGGTTTGCGAGCTTTTTACGTATAAGAAAGAACATATAGCTTCTAAAAAATTGATACTAGATCAATATACGATCCTGGGTCGCAGGTTTTAACCTGCGCCCCAGCTTATCGCTTATTTAAACTAGACTTTGTGATAAACCTCAGCACCTTCCTCAAGGAATTGCTGTGATTTTTCATCCATGCCTTTTTGTAATGCTTCTTCGTCTTTTATGCCTTTTTCTTTTGCATAATCTCTCACGTCTTGTGAAATTTTCATGGAACAAAAGTGCGGTCCACACATTGAACAGAAATGTGCGATTTTTGCTGAATCTTTAGGCAATGTTTCATCATGGAATGAACGTGCTTTTTCTGGATCCAGTGCAATGTTGAATTGATCTTCCCAACGGAATTCAAAACGTGCTTTAGACATGGCATTATCACGTGCTTGCGCACCTGGATGTCCTTTGGCTAAATCAGCCGCATGTGCTGCAACTTTATAAGTCACAATTCCTTCACGTACATCTTCTTTATTAGGTAAGCCTAAGTGTTCTTTTTGAGTCACATAACAAAGCATGGCACAACCGTACCAACCGATGTTTGCTGCACCAATGGCTGATGTGATGTGATCGTACCCTGGTGCAATATCGGTTGTTAGAGGCCCTAATGTATAGAAAGGTGCTTCATGACAGTCTTCTAGCTGTTTAGTCATGTTTTCTTCAATCATATGTAAAGGCACGTGTCCTGGACCTTCAATCATCGTTTGAATATCATGTTCCCATGCAATTTTAGTCAGCTCACCTAAGGTTTCTAACTCTGCAAATTGTGCTTCGTCATTTGCATCATAAATTGAACCAGGGCGTAAACCATCACCTAATGAGAATGACACATCATAGGCTTTCATGATTTCACAGATGTCTTCAAAATGCGTATATAAGAAGCTTTCTGTATGATGTGCTAAACACCATTTTGCCATGATTGAACCACCACGAGAGACAATACCTGTCATACGTTTTGCAGTCATCGGTACATGCGCTAAACGGACACCGGCATGAATGGTGAAGTAATCCACCCCTTGCTCTGCCTGTTCAATCAAGGTGTCACGGAA
>DAOWHF010000324.1:0-5161 GCA_030641565.1 Methylomarinum sp. | reverse complement strand
TTTTTTATCGTCACTAAATTTTTGATACAAAATAGGTAACAATATCAGCGTTAAGAAGGTTGATGATACTAAGCCGCCAATAACAACAATGGCGAGAGGTCTTTGAATTTCCGAGCCGGGGCCGGTGGCAAATATCAGCGGCAATAAGCCAAAAGCAGCGGTGCTGGCTGTCATCATTACTGGGCGTAGGCGTCTAGTGGAACCGGTGAAGACGACTTCTGCCAAGTCCATGCCTGTGGCGCGGAGTTGATTAAAGTAACTGACCATCACTACACCGTTTAATACAGCAATACCTAGTAAGGCAATAAAGCCAACGGAGGCGGGGACCGATAAGTATTCGCCTGATATCCATAAAGCAAACACGCCACCTATCATTGCTAAAGGAATGTTAGATAGGATTAAGCTGGCTTGTTTAACTGAGCCAAAGGTTGAAAATAGTAACAAGAAAATTAGCCCGAGTGAGATGGGAATCACTAAGCCTAATCTAGCCGCAGCACGTTGCTGGTTTTCAAACTGACCGCCAAATTCGACATGATAGCCTGTGGGTAGTTTGACTTTTTCTGCAACAAGCTGGCGTGCTTCATCAACAAAACCAACCAGGTCTCGGCCTTCTACATTACTTTGAATGACCACAAAGCGTTGACCTCTTTCTCTATCAATAGAAACAACGCCTTCCGCTCGTGTTATTTTGGCAACGGCGGTAATGGGGACGTGTCCACCATCGGGCAGGGTCAGTTGCAAGTTTTCAAAGTTAGATGAATTGCTGACCCCGCGTAAAATGAGAGGTGTGCGCTTAATGCCTTCTTGAACAATGCCAATATCCAGGCCTTCAATTTGGGCGCGTAACATAGTTTGAATACTTTCACTGCTTAATCCCAGGCGACCGGCTGCTTGACGATCTATGGTTAATTGTAGGAATTGCATGCCTTCATTTTCGCTGACCAGCACGTCGATTGCACCCGTAATGGTTTTTAAGGTGGTTTCAATTTCTTCCGCCTTTGCATTTAAAACATCAAGATCATGACCAAATAATTTTACCGCAACATCACCTCGGGTTCCGGTGAGCATTTCGGATACTCGCATTTCAATGGGCTGGGTAAAACCAAAAGCAATGCCGGGTGTTTGAGCCATTACTTTTCTAATTTCTTCAATCAGTTGCTCTTTGCTGGACATGCGCCATTGATCTTTGGGTTTTAGAATTAAAAAGGTATCTGTGTCGTTCAAACTCATAGGGTCTAGCCCTAGCTCATCGGTTCCTACCCGTGCTACTACACTGATAATTTCAGGGATGTTTTCAAGTAGGTTTTTTTGTACCTGGGTATCCAGTTCAACTGTTTGTTCTAATGTGATGGAGGGTAGTTTCTCCAGTTGTACAATGATGTCACCTTCATCAAGTGTAGGCATGAAAGTGCTACCGATTTGAGTAAAAATAAACACGGTGACGACCAGTAAACTGACAGCGGTGATAAATACTTTTTTAGCGTTATTAAGACTCCATATAAGAATGGGCTGGTAAAGTTTTTGTAATTGTCTGGGTAGCCAGGGTTCTTCTTGTGAAATATCTTTTAGTAAATACGAGGATAAAACAGGAATCACTGTTAATGATAAAAATAGTGCGCCACCGAGTGCAAAAACAATGGTGAGGGCAACAGGGGTAAATAGTTTACCTTCTAAACCTTGCAGGGTAAGCAGTGGTAAAAACACGATAATGATGATTAAAGTACCCGATATAACAGGTGCCGAAACCTCTTTAACGGCTCGGTAAATAATATGCAAGCGAGGCAGGCGGCCGGCTTTTTCCTTGTCTGTTAAGTGAGTGATGATGTTTTCTACCACAACGATTGCACTATCAACAAGCATACCTATGGCAATAACCAAGCCACCTAAACTCATTAAGTTGGCCGACATGTCGATGCTTTTCATTAAGATGAATGTCACCATAGCTGCCAGAGGTAGAGAACAGGCAACAGTTAATGCAGCTCTTAAATTGCCAAGGAATAAAATGAGTAATATAACCACTAAGATGATGGCTTCTACCAAGGCCTTTGATACGGTGTTAACCGCTTTGTTGACTAAGTTTCCTCGGTTGTAAAAAACATCAATGGTGACACCTTCAGGGAATCCTGGACTTATTTCAGCTAGTTTTTTTTCTATATTAATTACTGTTTGACGGGCATTGGCACCTCGTAAGCTAAGCACGAGTCCTGTAACGGCTTCACCTTTACCGTCTTTAGTTACTGCGCCATATCGAGTTAATGCGCCTATTTTAATATCGGCAACATCGCCGACAGTAATGGGAGAGCCATGGTCTTGATCAATCACAATGGAGCGAACATCATCCAGTGATTTGATACGACCTTCTGCACGTACAATGAGGGCTTCTTCACCTTCTGTTAACCGGCCTGCACCGTCATTACGGTTGTTTTTTTGCAAGGCTTCAATCAGTTGGTTAATGCCTATGCTACGGGCTGACATGCGGGTGTTATCGGGAGAGACTTCAAAGCTTCGCACTAAGCCACCGAGTGCATTAACGTCAGCGACACCCGGAACTGTACGCAGAGCGGGGCGTATTACCCAGTCCAGTAAGCTGCGACGTTCCATCAGGGTTAAGTCACCGCCTTCAATGGCAAACATGAACATTTCACCCAAGGGTGTGGTCATGGGGGCTATGCCACCTTCAACGCCATCAGGTAAATCGCCCCAAAGGGTATTGAGTCGTTCAGCAATTTGCTGGCGCGCCCAAAAAATATCAGTACCTTCTTCAAAATCGACAGTAATGTCTGTTAAGGCATATTTTGCTAATGAGCGCAGCATGGTCTGGTGGGGAATACCTAATAGCTCAACTTCTATCGGTGCAGTAATTCGGGATTCAACCTCCTCTGGAGTCATGCCATTGGCTTTAACAATGATTTTAACTTGTGTAGGTGAGACTTCAGGGAATGCGTCAATAGGGATATTTTTGGCGGCGTAGAAGCCTGCGCCCGACAATAGTATTATCAGCAATGTGATCAGTATTCGCTGGGATAATGCAAAACGGATTAAGTTTGACATTATTCATCACTCCCTAAGCCCAGCCATGTCGCTTTTAATGCAACAGCGCCACGGATAGCAATTTCGGTCTCTGTTTTTAAATCTTGGTTGCCGATAATGACGGAGTTGTTTTTTTGTTTACCAATGACTTGAACAGGGCTAGCGATAAACCCAGTCGAGTTACGAATAAATAAATAAGCCTGGCCTTCATTTTGGGCAATGGCTGCATTTGGCACAATAAAAGAGGGTTTGTTACTACTTTGAATGATTTGGGTATTAATGTTTTGGCCTGCTCTTAGCGTCGATTGAGAGCCATCAATAATTGCACGGGCGAGTATGGTTTGGTTGTGTGCATCTACACTTTGGCCGAGTAAGCTTATTTTTGCGGTAATTGCTGTGTTTTCTATCTGAACTTGATCACCTATCTTGATATTACTGATACGCTCTTGAGGAATTTGGATTTCTAGCCAGAGTTGATCAAGATTGGCGATTCGGTATAACGGTGCCAGGATGTCTAATCGTTCACCCGCTGTCACCATACGTTCTAATACAAAGCCTTTGATGGGAGAGTAAACATTGAGGCGGCTGGTTAATCGTCGGCTACGGGCTAGTTTTTTTATGTCGTTAGCGGACATGCCTGCAATTTCCAGTAATTGTTTTGCTTCGTTGGCTTCTGCTGAAAATGTATTGTAACGACTACGACTTTCTTGCCAGCGGCGATCAGAAATCACCCCTTCTTGTAGCAGTTTTTTGTCACGTTGATAACCCGCTAATGCCAGATATTTTTGATTATTGGCTTTAAGAAACTGACGTTGTAGTGATAATAAATCTGGGCTATTGATATGCGCCAGAATTTGATTTTTTTTGACTTTATCACCTAGCGTTACATCAAGTTTGCTGATTAATCCAGCCTGTGCAGCACTGACAATGTATTCCTGGTTAGGTGGGATAACCACTTTAGCAGGGGCATAAAGTAATGGGATTTGTTTTATAGGTTTTAGAGTATCTGTTTTTACGCCTAGATTATAAAATTGAACCCGGGTTATTTTAATTTCTTTATCATTTGCAATAGCGTAGTTGCTGCTTAATAAAAGGAGTGCGATTAGTATTCTTTTCATGGTTGTACTCCGACAGCTTGGTTATAAAGAGCAATGTACTTTTGTAATAGAATTTCACGTTCTTTCGCGTGACGAATGGCATTATTTGATCGTGCTTGAATTTTTAATAAGTCCATAAGGTTGATTTCACCGGCAGAAAAACTCAGGCGGGTCATTTTTAAATGGGCTTGAGCAATTTGCTTTAATTCATTGGCTATTTCTAATTCAGTCAGTGTGACTTCTAATATATGTTTTGCTTCGTGGAATTGTTTTTCCAGGTTACGGAGTAAATGAGCTCTTTGAGCAAGTGTTTTAGTTAAAGCAAGGTTTGCCGATGCAATGCGGGGTGCAAGTTGAGCTCTACCACCAAAAGGAATGGATATTTGTAGGCTCATGCTTTCTATATCATTACTATTCTCATCACCTTTTTCACTTTTACCACCTACGCTAACGCTGGACTGACCTGAGCCAGCTGATTTTACCCAGTTAAGATCAGCTTGTTTACGCTGTACAAGTGCATTGATGGCTAAAAGTCTGGGGTGATTTTCTGGGATATTAGTCAGCGTACTTTGTATTTCTTTAAAATTAGCAGGGATCTCGGTTGTTTGGGTTAAGCTGATATAGTTCTTACGGGCATGCATCATTTCAGCTTCAGCTTGTGTCAGTAATGAGCGTTTTTGTAGATGATCGCTTTTTGCCAGTAAGAAATCGGAGCGAGGTAAGTCGCCCAAATCAACTCTGCGTTTTATTTTTGCTAGTAGTTTTTCAGAAATTTCCAGAATAGATTTGGTATGTTTATACCGTAGTTGTTCTAGCTCCATATTCCATAAAGCATTTCTTATCAGACCTGCAACGTCTAATCGTATGACTGATGATAGTTTTTTTGTTGCATTATTGGCTTTTTCTGCAACGGTTAGCCCGGCCTCACGTTGTCCCCAGTTCCATAAGGGGAGTTGTAGTTGGGCTTCTATTTCTCTTAAGCCAGTGTCATCGCCAGGTAAATCATCCAGATAGCTTATTGATATTTTGGGTGC
>DAOWHF010000241.1:0-2642 GCA_030641565.1 Methylomarinum sp. | reverse complement strand
TTGAATTTGCTCTGGCGACACCGGTAGTTTTATGGTGCGGTTGGCCATTTTTTCAACGTGGTTGGGCTTCTGTTATTCAGAGTAATCTGAATATGTTTACTTTGATATCCTTAGGTATCGGAGTGGCTTGGATATACAGCGTTGTTGCCACTTTTTTACCACAGGTTTTTCCACCTGTGATGCAGGATGAAAATGGCACTGTCGCCGTCTATTTTGAAGCCGCAGCCGTTATTACCGCGCTGGTTTTATTGGGTCAAGTTCTGGAATTACGGGCAAGAAGCCGAACCAGTGATGCAATCAAAATGCTCCTTGGACTAGCGCCTAAAACCGCACGCATATTCCATGATGACGGTAGAGAAGAAGATATTCCTCTGGAACAAGTTAAGCCAGGTGATACTTTGCGTGTGCGTCCCGGTGAGAAAGTGCCAGTTGATGGCATCGTGTTGGATGGCAACAGCTCAGTTGATGAATCCATGGTCACGGGTGAATCCATTCCTGTAGAAAAATATATCGACACGCCGCTGATAGGTGCAACCATCAATGGAACCGGCAGTTTGTTGATGCGTGCTGAACGAGTGGGTAGTGAAACGTTACTCTCGCAAATTGTGCACATGGTCAGCGATGCGCAACGCAGTCGGGCACCCATACAAAAATTGGTCGATATTGTTGCTGGTTATTTTGTTCCCATCGTTGTACTAACTGCAATAGTCACCTTAACTGTCTGGTGGCTCTGGGGACCTGAACCGCGTTTAGCGCATGCTGTAGTCAATGCTGTCGCTGTATTAATTATCGCCTGCCCCTGTGCGTTAGGCTTGGCTACCCCAATGTCAATCATGGTTGGCACCGGCCGAGGAGCAACTGCCGGTATTTTGATCAAAAATGCCGAAGCGCTGGAAATTATGGAGAAAGTCGATACCTTGGTGATTGATAAAACAGGCACCTTAACGGAAGGCAAACCTCAGTTGGTATCAGTTAATGCAGTCAATGATTTTTCTGAGCAGGATGCCTTGTATTTTGCCGCTAGTCTGGAAAGAGCCAGTGAGCACCCTCTTGCTGCTGCGATTGTAAAAGGGGCTGAAGAACAAGACTTAATTCTTCAGCAGGTAGAAGAATTTAATTCGCTCACAGGACGAGGCGTGACAGGTAGAATTAATGGCCATCAAATCGCCTTAGGTAATAATAAATTAATGTCTGAATTAAACATTGATATCAGCTCATTAGCAGATCAAATAGAGTCTTTGCGCAACCAGGGACAAACTGTCATGATGATTGGGGTTGATAGTAAAGCAGCCGGTTTAATCGGCGTTGCTGACCCAATTAAGAAAGGCAGTGTAAAAGCACTATCAGAATTACATAAAAGCGGTATTAATGTCGTCATGCTGACCGGTGATAACCAAAAAACTGCTGAGGTCGTTGCCCGTAGTCTTGGTATTAAAGAAGTCTATGCCGACGTATTACCCGATCAAAAATCTGAAATGGTAAAAAGCTTACAGTCAAAAGGGCATATCGTTGCAATGGCCGGAGATGGTATTAACGATGCTCCTGCATTAGCCCAAGCTCATATTGGAATAGCAATGGGGACAGGAACCGATATCGCCATGGAAAGCGCAGGCGTTACATTGATAAAAGGTAATTTACTAGGTATCTCTAAAGCGCGTCATTTGAGCCAATCAACCATGCGCAATATTCGGCAAAACCTGTTCTTTGCCTTTATCTATAATTCACTGGGCGTACCAGTAGCCGCAGGTGTGTTATATCCCTTTTTTGGCTTGTTGCTGTCACCAATGATTGCAGCTGCAGCCATGAGTGTTAGCTCGGTTTCGGTAATTGCTAATGCACTAAGGTTGCGACACATGTCTTTGTAAATAAAAACTTTTCATAAAACGAAAAAAACCAAGGCATAAAATGTTGTTCTACTTATTTTTCAGAAACTTTATATTATTTTGAATTTTTTGGACTTTTGACAATCAATTCATTGAGGTTTTTTTAAACCTTTACACACTAAGGTTATTAATTCAAAGAATTTAATCCTAACTTTCCAGCGTTAGTAGCGGTTACCAATTGTTAGAGGCTCCAAATAGGAGCCACACAGTTTGCACTTTTGATCGTCAGAAGAGTAGACCCCTCTCTGACGATTTATAAATTGATTAATTTTACGAATTAATTACATTTTTTTTACAATCTGGAGAAAAGAAATGACTTCAAAAATAATAAAACTAATGATTGCAATTGCCGTTTTGTTTACAGTTGGCGTAGTAGGCGCTGCTGAACATCATGCCGCTCAAGCACTTGAGCATGCTGCTGTAAGTAGCGTTCATGGAGAAATGGGGCATGCAAAAGATCTAACACAGCATGCAAAAGCAGCATTGAAACATGCAAAAGCCTCAGAAAAAGAACATGCTGAAGCCCATGAGCATATGACCCAAGGCGTTAAGCATCTTAATGAAGCAATCAAGCATGGAAAAATGGATCATGCAAAAGTTGCAACCAAACATATTAATGAGGCTATGACTCATATTAAAGCTTCTATAGTAAAAAAAAATTACTGTAATTCAGCTGACCTGGCTGGTTAATCAGTTTTGATAGTCTGGTCAGCTTATTCCAATCCCAATATATTTTTATATTAAAAGTGATATGTATCT
>DAOWHF010000202.1:0-3022 GCA_030641565.1 Methylomarinum sp. | reverse complement strand
GATTGTTATTCCTTTTATGGTTTCACAAATACGAATGGGTTTATATCCACAATTGGAAAAACAGTGGCAACAAATATCGCCTGCACAATTAAATGGAGTTGATGTTATTAAATCCAGCGATAACCTGGCAATGCTTGAGCAAGAGCATGTGATGAGCAAATTTGCCCCTAAGGTGAGGCAGTTAGCCAGTTCTTCTGCCATGATCTCTGGACAAAGTAAATCAAAACAAATAATGCTTGAGAGTATTGATCCAGATGCCAATATTCAAACAGGGCCAGGTTTACCTCAATGGCAATGGACTAAAGTGCATTTGTCATGGAATGGCTCAGTCGATAGCCAGCAACATATATCACTATGGTATTTATCACCTAAATTGACCATGCTATTAAATTTTTTAAGGGTGATACTTGTATTAGTTTTGTCTTTGTTAATGTTTGGTTTGATAGATAAAAAAATTAAGATTCCCAGTGCCTTATTAAGTTGGATATTGCTGATTCCATTTTTAAGTTTTCCTGCGCAGGATGCTTATGCTGATTTTCCTGATCAACAAATGCTTAATGAGCTGAAAAACAGATTATTGCAAGCGCCTGACTGTTTGCCCTCATGTGCTCAAATCTCCTCTATGCACTTAGCTGTTACACCTAAAAACTTAAGCATAAAATTACAGGTTCATGCGCAACAGGCTGTGGCGATTCCATTACCTGCTAAGTTAGAGCAATGGATGCCTAGTCAGGTATTGGTTAATGGTCGTCAGGCAAAGGCAGTAATTAGAGTTAATAATGCGTTATGGATTAGTCTTGATAAAGGCTTGCAGTTGATTGAGTTAACAGGTGTTAATCCTGTTCAAAATAGATTTACTTTACCATTGGTTTTAAAACCTCATCGAGTGACTGTTGAAAGTAAAGGCTGGACGATAGAGGGTGTTCATGAAAATGCTCAAACAGATAATCAACTGATTCTTTCCAGAGTTAAAACTGTTCAGCAGTTGCAAGCAGCTGGGAACAAGCTTGAACCGGGTTCTTTACCTGCTTTTGTCAGAATCGAAAGAACTTTAAATTTAGGCTTGGATTGGCGTGTCACGACTCGTGTTGTGCGTGTTGTTCAAAATGATTCGGCAATCGCTTTAAAATTACCTTTAATAAAGGGTGAATCGGTTACAACTGATCGGATTAGAGTTAAAGATAAACATGTGCTAGTTAATATGTCTTCTAGGCAAAATAGTTTGCAGTGGGAGTCAGTTTTAAAAAAATCACCCCAAATAGAATTGCTAGCGGCTAATACCAGTCTATGGAACGAGGTATGGCGAGCAAATGTCAGTCCAATATGGCATTTACAAATAGCGGGTATTTCTGTCGTTCATCATCAAGATAGAGGTCGATGGTTGCCGGAATGGAGACCTTGGCCGGGTGAAAAAGTCAGTTTAACAATCACTCGACCTGTAGCAGTTAAAGGTGCAACTTTGACTATTGATAGGACAGATTTACAAATAAAGCCAGGTAAGAGGTCTGTTGAAACAGAATTGAAATTAAGTGTCAGAAGCTCAAAAGGTACGCAGCATACGGTAAACCTACCTGAGCAAGTGCAGTTACAATCAGTAAAAATTAATGGTACAACACAGCCGATACGACAAAAACAGTCACAAGTGACTTTACCTATTAAGCCAGGGAAACAGGAGATAATTCTTTTATGGCGAAATATGCAGGAGCAGGCAAGTTTTTTGACTACCCCTGTTGTTAATTTAGGTGTCGCGAGTGTTAATAATCATTTAAAGGTGTTGTTGGGTCAAGATAGGTGGGTGTTAGTTACCTTGGGTCCATACTTTGGTCCTGCTGTTTTATTTTGGGGGATGTTGATAGTTGTCGCAATACTCTCATTTGGCTTGGGAAAAATATCGCTTACTCCTTTAAAGCATTGGCATTGGTTTTTATTGTTGATTGGGTTGAGTCAAATTCCTATTGAATTAGCCATGTGTGTGATTATCTGGCTAATTGCTTTAGGTTTCAGAGCAAAAAAACAGCCTACAGAGGCAGGTTATTTTAATATTATGCAAGTAGGGTTAGGTTTATTGACTTTGGTTTCTATCTTGGTACTTTTTTTGGCTGTTCAGCAAGGCTTGTTAGGATCTCCAGATATGCAAATTGTAGGTAATCAATCCTCGGCTTTTAATCTTAATTGGTATCAAGACAGGAGTGATGAACTATTACCCACGGCAGCAGTTATTTCAGTCCCATTGATGACATATCGTATTTTAATGCTACTTTGGTCGCTATGGTTAGCTGTTTCATTATTAAATTGGCTGAAATGGGGTTGGAGTTGTTTTGCTATGGATGGCTTATGGAAAGGGTTGAAAGCAAAAGGGAAGGGTGCGGCTGTAATGAGTGATAAGCAAAGTTAGTTGCCAGAGTTAGAATGATGTACGCATGATTAATATTATTTTTTTTGGGGGGGGCAGTATATGGATGTTGGGAAACTTCTTGTTATCTTGGGTAGTGTGATTCTATTAGTAGGGATATCCATGTCCTTTGCTCCTTGGTTGCTTAACTGGTTTGGTAAGTTGCCAGGTGATATTCGTATAAAAAATGAACACAGCCTGGTTTTTATTCCAATTACCTCAATGATTGTCGTTAGTTTGTTGTTAACATTGATTGTTAATCTGTTTTTTAGAAAATAGTAACGATCCCGCTTAGAAGTCGGGTGTGTATTTTTTTTGTGTAAAGCGTCTATACTGAGTTTGTTAATTGGTTGTTAAAGGATAAGGCATCTATATGGCAAAGCTAAGCCCGCAGGTATTAATTCAGGAATCATTAGAATTATTTTCACTTCCTGATATTTATTTTCAGGTTTCTGAAATGATTAGTGATCCTCGTTTTACTGCTGAGGATTTGGGAGGAGTGATTGGTAAAGACCCTGGTCTTAGTGTGCGATTGCTGAAGCTGGTTAATAGCTCGTTTTATGGTTTTCAAGCGCGAATTGATACGATTCCTAGAGCGATTACCATTGTTGGTGTTGAGGATTTACAAAG
>DAOWHF010000353.1:0-4897 GCA_030641565.1 Methylomarinum sp. | reverse complement strand
TAAAAAAAATTTGGGCAGGAAAAAATCTGACTCAGACCTAACCTGACAGACACCTATAAACAAACGGGTAACTGTCAGATTAAGTCTGGGGCAATACACATAAAAAAAGCCCAGTTTTTTTATGACCGGACTTTATTTATACCGCTGTAAGAGTAGTATTTTTACTCTTTATGAGCTGTCACGTTTCCTCTAATCAATAGTTCATCACCCGAATCATAGCCTGTACTTGGTCCGCCAACTATTTCAAGATGAAAGACATCCGCAGGAATCCCTTTTTTCTTGTTTCCAGTACCAGGGTTGCCCCTATCTATCACTTCTACATAACAAAGATTCAAGACCCTTTCATTATCGTTCTTCAAAGTTCTGATTGTGCAAGGTGCTTCAAAACCAATTCCCACACCCCATTCATCGTCAATTGGAAAGACTTGGTCAATATTACCATTGATTTTAATTTGTAGAGGACTTTGACCTTTACTCGCTTTGCCTTGATCACCATCGTTGTACTCTAGATGAGCATCTATACCATTGGGTGTTGATTTGATATTAAAACCAAAATTGTTGACTGCATTAGAGTGTCCGCCTTGATCATCTTTAACAGCACCGCCACCCGTAAATTTAACAAAACCCAATTCTGCAACTGGCTCAGTAATATCACAAGCATCACCCACACCATCAGCATCACTGTCCATCTGGTCAAGATTAGCAATATCGACACAGTTATCATCCTTATCAACCACTGTATCATCATCAGCATCAATCACTTTGGCCACAAAACTTTGTGCTTTGATAAAGACATTTGAGTCATAAATTCTATCGCCAGCATCTGCAATAGCAAGTTTAATATGATGCGTTTGTCCGGGAACAACATTCGCTTGAACAGACAAAACAATAGTCAACCCATCCATTTCTGTATCTATATCGCCTCCACCATTGCTTAAATCATTATTGATATAATATTGAGGGTTACTAACATTTTGAGTATAAGGGTTACCATTATTGACTGAATTAATAGCAACAGTGATTTCTGCTCCCGGTACTTTTGCAATATTAACGCCATCTAAGAAGAAACCAAAAACATCATTAAATGCTGTATTAACCCACTCGTTATATTCTTCTGAGCTAAATACATATTGAAAAGAGATCACATCATTATTGGGAACAAAGTCAAACTCAAGAGTCGTTGCATCATAAGTTGAATACCCCGGTATTAGTGTATTTAGTTGATTATCACCCGTTTGAAAAGTCACATAGGATATTGAGTCCGTTTTATTTGGACCAACCACATTGGCAATATCGCCACTTGATAAAATAATTCCCGAATCAAAACCAATTGCATCAGCCCCACCACTAAAGAGTCCAGCGGATACGTTTGCACCTTGTAATTTAAAATTTGTAACTTGTATATTTTCACCAAGTAACTCATTGACTAATTGTTCGGGTGAGGTTGAATATTCAGTCACTAATGCCTGTGCAGTGACTGGTAGTAGAATACTGCTCAAAACAGCTGCACATGCAGTGTTTTTGATATTTCTATAATAATTATTCATTTCAATTCTCATCTTTAGAATCTAAAAGATGGTTAGCACATCCCTAGTGCTTTAAGTTAAAATCTACAGTCTATATTTACTGTAAGTTTTGAATTAAATCGAAAGTGTGGAAACACTTGTTGAGGTTGTAAATGATGGGCAAGGGGAATTTGAGATCCAAGTGCTTTCAAATACAATCCAACTCCTTTCGGTAACCGTTCGACCCCTGTTTTTAATAAATATGGGCACTGGCTTTGCGTCCCCGCGTTACCACGGGTATGCCTTTTATCGTGGAGTAGGTAAAATACACCTGCTCTACTACAAGAGATACACAGCAACAGACGTGCCAAAATTATGATGCCTTTATTTACGGTACTTGGTGTCACTGCTGATTTAATGTAACTGACATCGCTGTCAGTCAGTCTTACAAAAATGTCATGCCAGGCTAAATATTCTGTCATGTTGTCATGACAAACTCACTTCTCTAACCATGCAGAATAAAACTTTAACACTACAATCATTGCTGGAAACACATGAGCAGCCGTTTATAATTATTGGGGCGTCTTTAACGGTTCTTGCCATCAATAAGGCTTTTGAAATTCATTTCGGACTCTCTCGTGAACAGCTAATTGGCAAACCCTGTTGCCCCAATAATCCTGAATGTCGACATAAAATATTGTTTGAAAGGCTGGAGCCTTATGCAGGATCTTTTTCTAATGAGTTTTCAGAAGAAACTATACAAATAAACGTGCATGGTTATCCCTTAATAGATAATAACGGTGTATTTTGCCTTGGTGAATCAATTAGTCTGGCTTCCGTTGAGAAACAAAAAAAAAGACAAAAACAAATGGTTGGTAATTGTGTTGCTTTTTCGAATTTTAAACACAAAATAGATCAAGCCGCAGCTACGGACATTTCAGTGTTGCTGACAGGGGAAACAGGCACAGGCAAAGAAGTAGCAGCCGCGTACTTGCATCAACATTCGAAACGTTCTTCAGGTGAGTTTGTTATTGTGGATTGTACGATATTAACTGGGGAGCTATTTGAAAGTGAATTGTTCGGCCATCAGAAAGGCTCGTTTACAGGAGCGACGAGCAGTGAAAAAGGCTTGTTTCAACTGGCAGATCAGGGCACATTGTTTCTTGATGAAATTGGTGAATTACCCTTGTCATTACAGCCTAAATTACTTCGAGCACTTGAAAGCGGTCAATATCGTAGTGTAGGTAGTACCTCAACCCAATGTGCCAATGTACGAGCTATTTGTGCTACGCATAGAAACCTTGCTGAAATGGTTAACCAGGGCTTATTTCGTGAAGACTTATACTATCGACTCTCAGTTTTCCCTATTCAAATTCCTCCCCTACGCGAACGTTTGCAGGATATTCCTGTGTTAGTAGATCATTTATTGCAACAGGCAGGTAACATAAGTGGCAGTAGCTATTCATTAACCCAATCAGCATTAATAAAATTGCTGCAACACCAATGGCCAGGAAATATTAGGGAACTCAGGAACTGCCTGCAACTAGCTATAGGGCTTTGTACAAATAATGTTATTTCTGAGAATGACATTATTATTACGCATGTTCGACAACCTGCTAAGCCAATGGCATCATCTGAAAAAATAGAGGAGAAAATTCGAGCACAAGCGAGTTTTGATTCAAAACAAAACTTAAACACAATGGAAATAATGGAAGCTGAATTCATTACTCAGTTAATACAAAAATATAAGGGTAATCGAAAACAAATTGCTTCCGAAATGAACATTAGTGAAAGAACGCTTTATAGAAAATTGAAGCGTCTAAACCTTAACAGCCCAATAGCACTGTAATGGAAATCGATTTATTAAAATGGACGCAGTCCACGATTAATGAAGATGCAAGCGTTTTGTTACCGCCTGCAGATATGCGCCAATCGATAAGCCAGATTAATGAATTACCGCCATTTCCGACGACAGCAAGTCGTATTTTACAATTAGCATCAGACCCTACAGCTGATAACAGAAAACTAGCTGAAATTATAGAACTAGATCCTTTATTAGCAACGCAGGTAATTCGCTGGGCGAGTTCCGCAATTTATGGCTATCGAGGTCAGATCAGTTCTGTTCAGGATGCTATTTCTAAAGTATTAGGATTTAATTTTGTTCTTAACCTTACCCTAGGTTTAGCAACGCTAGCCCCCTTAAAGTCACCTATTAAAGGGCCTGTAGGAACACAAGAATTATGGGTTCAGTCATTACTTAGCACCCGATTAATGGCGACACTTGCATTAAAACTACCCCTAGAAAATCGACCGCAATCACAAGATATTTTTCTGTCCGGGTTAATGCACAATATCGGATTTCTCTTGTTAGGTGATCAATTTAAAGAGGAACATACTTATTTATGTCAACTCATTCATGCTAACCCCTCGATTGCAATTAATACTATCGAAAAGTTTGTATTTGGCTGTGACCATACACAATTGGGCTCTTGGCTTATGCAGAGCTGGTCAATGCCAAAGCCAATTATTGATGTTGTATACCATCATCATAATCCTAATTACAGAGGGGACAATTATCAGCTCAATTTACTGACTTTTTTGAATGATTATCTGCTTGGCAAGATAGGAATAGGAGATGCTATTAATCAACAGTGCCCTGATTCAGTTTATGAGCAATTAAAAGTTAATGAAGACGAATGTATGGAAATAATGGCTGACTTTGACCAAGAAGTTATTGATGCTAAGGCAACTGTTGAGACTTTATTGGCATAAAACATCATTGGTAATATTTTCTGATTGGCTGGTAATGGCTCATTAGAAGAGCTTTTTTGAAGGTCTGGAATATATTTTAAATTTTAGACAGTTCTGATATTTCTGAATCATCATAACTATATTTGGCCGACAACAGCCTGTTAACGTTGTGTTAATCAGTGTGGAACCTTTTTCCCATTTTAGTAAAATAATTACATAAATGTAATATTCAGTTTTTATACAAATTTAGGCCTATCAATATTAAGGTAGTCAAAGTTGATGCTGATATGTACAAAGCCTTTAGTGCTGAGTAGTTGTTATTTTAAGGGTAAGGACTAAACGGTTTTGTATGGGGAGAGAGATGAATGTTTTGTTGTGAGCTTTTGTCGCCTTGGCAATCGAAGTGCTGATGATGTTTCCATGGAGATTATTGAAACCTTGCAGAATAGTCTTTAATACTGGTTTTTTTGAAATTCTGTACTATTCTCAAGCCTATAAGCTTGGTTGGCTATACGCCTTGGTGAAAGGTTGCTAAGGATTTTTTAGGCATAAAGTTAGATATGGCCATCTCTATTAATTGACCAAAAAACAGACAAAACCCAAAACGATCTGAGATCGTCATCTACGGTAAAATACAGCAT
>DAOWHF010000191.1:0-2808 GCA_030641565.1 Methylomarinum sp. | reverse complement strand
GAAAGTGTTTCTTAATTTACCCAAGCTAACAGATTTTAAGCTGCCAATATAACCTGTATGGTGGTGGTACATCTTATCGTTTTCTTTGTTACCAGTTACACCGATCTTTTCTGCGTTTACTACAATGATATAATCACCTGTATCAACGTGTGGAGTGTATTCTGGTTTATGTTTACCGCGAAGACGTCTTGCGATTTCTGTAGCAAGGCGACCTAATGTCTGGCCTTCTGCATCAATTACGTACCAATCGCGCTTAACTTCTGCTGGCTTTGCACTAAATGTTTTCATTTTTACTTAGTCATTTGTTAAGGCTTTAAAAAGGAGAATTTTACTAGAGAACCTAGTTCGTTTCAAGTTATTTATAGCTTTATCTTTAAAGCATGTAACTTTCGATACAAATGGGTTCTCTCCATACCTATCGCTGTTGCTAATTTAGCCACACTGCCACCTGTTTTATCAAAATGGTACTCAAGATAAGACTTTTCAAAATGCTCTCTTGCTTCCTTTAAAGGCAGGTTAAAAAACTCAGGGATTGATGAACTATAAGTTGGCTCATCAGCAATAGAACCTAACGCAGCTTTCACCTCATCCAGTTCTATATCATCTCCAGCACCTAAAATCATTAAACGCTGAACCAGGTTTCTCAACTCTCTTACATTCCCTGGCCAACCATAGTTCCGCAAATAATTTTGTGCCGCCATAGAAAACTTTCTAAAAGGCAACTTCTCTATGTTTACAAAATAATCGACATAATAGCTTAGTAAATTAGGTACATCCTCACCATGATCTCTAAGCGGCTTAATATCTAACGACACTTCGTTTAGCAAGTAATACAAATCTTGTCTAAATCGCCCCGCATTCACCTCTTCATCTAAAGCGACTCGTGTTGATGCGACCACCCTAACATCGACTCGCACCGACTCACTCCCGCCCACACGAAGAAAAGAACTGGACTCTAAAGCGCTCAGCAGTCTTGCTTGCGTCTCTAAATCCATGCCAGCAATTTCACCCAAAAACAAGGTTCCGCCATGCGCCTGTTCTAGTAAGCCTTGGTAAACCTTGCCACTCTCTTCCTTACCAAAGAATTCTACCGCTGAGTTTTCAGGAGAGATACTACCCACGGCGACATCAACAAAAGGCCCATCACGACGTGCCGCATTATTATGTAAATAGCGGGCGAATAATTCTTTACCTACACCCGCCTCTCCAACAAGCAATAATTTGGCATTATGCTGGGCTAATCGCTTTAATTGCTCTTTAGTTCGCTCTACTACGACGCTTTTACCTACAGGCTCTATATCCAGCATTAACTGCTGCTTAAGCCCTGCATTTTCTTGCTGCAAATGACTTGCTTCTAGTGCACGTTCAACCGTTAACAATAGCTTGGCCAAAGACAGGGGTTTTTCTAAAAAATCATAAGCACCAAGTCGTGTCGCTTCTACAGCCGATTCAACTGATCCATGTCCTGACATCATAATCACAGGACAAAGAGGCTTTTCTTCGGCAACCCATTCTTTCAATAAAGTAATACCATCGGCATCTGGCATCCAAATATCTAATAAAATCAACCGTGGCTGACGCTGATTCTTTTTATCTCTTGCTGATGCGGCATTATCGGCCATTTCAACCTGATAACCCTCATCTTCAAGAATCTCTGAAACCAGCTGCCTAATATCTGGCTCATCATCAACAACTAATATATAAGGCGATTCTGTATTCAATGCTTTTTTCCTAAATAAGTACAGTAGGCAACTGGATAACAAAGCCAGCGCCCGAATTATAAGACGTATCCACCCAGATTACGCCACCATGCTCTTCAATAATCTTTTTTACAATAGCCAAACCCAAACCTGTGCCCTTAACTTTTGTCGTTACATAAGGCTCAAATACTGTGTCTACTTGCTCTGCATTAAGCCCACAACCATTGTCATAAATGGAAATTTCCACATACTCTGCGTTATTTCTCCGCACTTTGTCTAGCTTTATATCAATCCGGCCGCGACCATCCATTGCCTCCTGTGCATTTTTAACCACATTATGCAGCACCTGCCTGATACTAATGGGGTCTGCTTCAATCACAATATTGTCAGCATAAAAAGCCGTTATGATTTTTAGCTCTGGTTGCATCACATACAAAGCCAAGACGTCATTAACCAAGTCATTAAGATTAAAACGCTGTACCTGTTTTTTACTTGAGCGGGCATATTCTGAAAAATCATCAACCATCGATTTCAACGCTTCAACTTGCTGCACAATCGTTTGGGTAGAACGCTGCAATATCTGTGCTGACTTATCAGACAATTCCGAGGCTAATTTATGCTGCAACCTTTCTGCCGACAATTGTATAGGTGTTAACGGGTTTTTAATTTCATGCGCCAGACGTTTTGCAACTTCTCCCCACGCGGCATTTTTTTGCGCCTGAATTAAATCAGTCACATCATCAAACACAATAATCGCCCCGACTCGCTCACCTAAAGGTGAAAATAAAGGCGTTCCTCGACAAAGTAATTCCTGCCGACCATTCGGGCCTAAAAAAGCAAAACGTTGCTGCCAAATATCTTCAGCTTGTTCCAACAGATTCTGTATCGCTTCTAAAAACTGTGTTAACTCTGCATGTCCGACAACTATATCCGACAATGTTTGCCCGACAAAATGACTAACTGGTATATGTAAAATTCGATATGCCGCTTGATTTGCTGTGCGGATTTTATGGGAATCACCAAAACTGATCACACCTGCGGTTAAATTGGATAAAACCGTCTCTAAATAAGCGCGTTGCTGCTCAACCTCAAGCCCTGCGGCTTTAGT
>DAOWHF010000069.1:0-7458 GCA_030641565.1 Methylomarinum sp. | reverse complement strand
TGAATTTCATAAATATTAGGTATTATTTTGTTGTTGATTTTATCTGGGTTAAAATGCGTAATACGTACTTTTACTGTTGATATCATCGTGGATATAGGGAGTCGTATCACGAAAACAAACCATAATGACCAGACGGCACTTAATCCCTAAAAAAATCAGCAAGAGACATCTTTTTGTCTTACTGTTAACAGGCCTATTATTTTACCCTGTTTATTATGGATTGCAGATTTCAAGCATAGGCGCTGCCTATAAAGCTAAATTGCTCTGTACCAATACTTTTTTTGCCGGACGCGAGCCTGAGCAAGTGCTGCGTGAAGATCTTTCTGGTCCTGAAAAATTCATTTTTACAAGCATAGATTATACTCACCAATCGGTCAGTGCCTGGTTTCTTGGTGTTATGAAACAACAAGCATTTTATCTGGATGGACTAGGCTGTGTTTGGTCTGCCGACATCGAGGAACATAAATTCAGAACCCTTACAAACGAATGGGCTGATGCGCTTAAAGTTAATCCAGTGACTATCAATCACTCGGTATTTTTAGAAAATTTCACTCACCCTGCATTTGATCAACAACAGCTAAAAACGGCAGTTGATAACACCTTTTTAGAACCTGATTTAGATGTTCCAACCCGTACCCGTGCGCTCTTGGTTGTTTATCAAGGTCAACTGATTGCTGAGCGATATGCCAGCAGTATTACAAAGAATACGCCTTTACAAGGCTGGTCAATGACTAAAAGTGTGATGAATGCATTGGTAGGGATTCTGGTCAAACAGGGAAAACTATCTATTGATCAAAAAGCGCCTATCCCGATGTGGGCAGGAACTGACGACCCCCGATCCAGTATCACCCTGGATCAGTTGCTACGCATGAGTAGCGGACTGGAGTTTGATGAAATAGTTGGAGTAGATGTTACCGATTTATCCGAAATGTTGTTTCGTAGTCGTGATGTTGCCGCTTTTGCCATCGATAAGCCACTCATTCACCCCCCTGATACTCATTGGCAATATTCCAGCGGAACGACTAATATTATTTCTCGCATTGCGCGCGAGGCAAGTGGCGGTTCTACTGCTGATGTTGTCAGGTTTTTACGCAATGAGCTATTTATTCCCTTAGGCTTGCAGAAAGCCATTATCGAGCCGGATAGTAGCGGAAATCTGATTGGTTCGTCTTATATGTACGCAACAGCCAGAGATTGGGCGAAGTTCGGTCAGCTCTATTTACAGGACGGCATATGGGAAGGAAAACGATTATTACCAGAAGGCTGGGTAAAGTACAGTTCCACACCGACACTGGCAGCGCCTAAAGGCCAATACGGTGCTCATTTTTGGACTAACGGCGGCATTAATTCAACTTCAGAAAACCGACCTTTCCCGAGTTTACCGGGAGACCTGTATTATGCAGATGGATATAAAGGCCAGCGAGTAGTTATTATCCCATCGCATCAGCTCGTCATCGTCCGACTTGGATGGAGTGATGCCGCGACCCCACAACAGATGAAAACCATGGTGGCAGAAATATTAAATGCAAAACTGCATTAATGTCTGAATTCGTGAGTACAAAGTCGCTAGTAATTTTAAATGTAACAAACCGAAAGAATCACTGAATAAAATATAAAACCAATAGGAAGAAGGGTCGACTCGGCTGAAATTATCTTTCATCTATAGTCATTTAGACTGCCTACCTTCTTCTCGTGATTTTGGCTGCATTTGCCTACTAAGCAATTGTTCATTTTAGCTTTAAACTGATTCTTACCAAGAATTCAGGCTTGCTAAGTCGCAACAACGATGGAGTGTTGAACCATAGTTAACTTCTAACCCCCTTATATGGGGGGGTACATATGGATGTTGTGAAAACACTCTGTAACTCTATAATCAAACTATGTTGTTTGTGATTTCCCCTCAAAATAAAAAACTGAGTTGTTTCGCTGTTTTTAAAAATTTAACTCGCATAATTAAGTGGATTTTTTGTATTTGTTCCCCACTACTCATCCAATTTTCTTTTAGAAAAGAAAATATAGTGAGACTACTTATGGAATGAATAATATTTTTTTTTAAGATTAAAAATGAGTGATGATAAATTAATTTTATGCCATTGCATGGAGGTAACTAAAGGCACCGTACAGGATGCTATAAATGCCGGAGCGTCAACATTTTCAGAATTAGTTGAAAAAACTAAGGCGTCTACTGGTTGTGGGTCTTGTGCCATATACCTACACGAGATGCTAGGAGAGAGCGTTAAGTGGACAGCAGTTACGGCAATAAATAATTTTTTTGTAGCTAATGATATCAAATCATACCGACTAATTGCTGTTGATAAATCATATCAGTTTCCTAAGCATCAGCCTGGGAATTACATTCTTGTTAAGGCCAATATAAAAGGTAAATGGGTTTGTAGGCCTTATGCTATTTCTTCGATGAGATCAGAGTCTGCTTACAGGGAAATTATTATTAAAAGGAAGCCTGGGGGTGAGTTTACAGAGTGGATATTTAATCAAAAACCGCCAATAGAATTGTTTATTTCCGACCCACAAGGTGACAGTGTTTTTAATATAGAAGATGAAGCTAGCCCCATCATTTGTTTTGCAGGAGGTGTAGGCGTAACGCCTGTTATTTCAGCTTGTCGGTCCATTTATAATGAACAAAAAAACAATCATAATTTTCACATAGATTACTCAACAACGGGTCATACTGGTATTTCTATCCAACCAATAATAGAATTCCATAAGGTTATTACCAAAACAGAGGGTTTTTCATTTAATGTAAGGAATACGACTGTTGAAGGCAATATTAATTTTAAGGATATTAAAAAAGTTGTCATAAGAGCTAATGCTAAAACGCTTTATTATGTTTCAGGACCTACTGGATATGAGCTACATGTCCAAAAAGGGTTGTTAAAAGCGGGGGTTAATAGTCAAAATATTTATCCGTTATCAAGTAAGAATTTAATTGATAGCTCTTTAAAACCTAAGACAAGCAAGCCTTTTCGTGAACAATTTACATTTAAACCATACTTTTATATTGGGATTGTTCTATTTTTATGTTTTTTAATTCAAGATTTGTTTGGCCTGAAAATCCCTGCATTAGAGAATTTGCAGCTACAAGAGTACTACAAGCGGTGGACGGGGTATGGATTATTAGCTTACTTTTTTTTTCAATGGAGTTATCCACTGATTCGGATGCTTAGAGAAAATAAGTATTTTATTGGGTATCAAAATTTACATAAAATAACTGGAGCTTTTGCACCTGCTGTATTTTATCTGCATTCTACAAGGCTTGGGTATGCTTATTTGTTTGTTTTGTCGGTCGTCTATTTATTAAACTTTTTATTGCCTTTATGTAATAAGGATAATTTCCAGTCTCTTTTTGAGAATAAAACAGTCTATAAAACATGGTTGGGTTCACATGTTTTTCTATCAATAACGGTTAGTAGCCTAATGTTTTATCATATGTTCAATGCCTTTTCTTACTCTTGATATTGTTAATTATGACAGCTAAAGCATGGGGTTATTTTGTTGGGGTGGGGGTATCAGTAGCTGTGATATTTATCTTATTGCATCAAGACTTTGACGATTGGCATAGTTCAGGTCCTTTAAATCCTGGGCATGAAAAACTGGACTGTAATGAATGTCATATCTCATCGGACGGAACAATAAGACAGCAAATTCAAGCAAATGTAAGGTACTTATTGGGCAAGCGAAAAATGGAAAATGACTTTGTCTTTACTAAAATTGCTAATAAGCAATGTATTGCTTGTCATGATAGAGAGGATGACCATCACCCTACTTATCGATTTAATGAGCCTAAGTTTAAAAAGGCTAGAGAATCAATTCACCCTGAATTATGTATTTCTTGTCATCAAGAACATTCAGGAAGACGAATTAGTCATTTTAAAGTGACTGACTGTAAACTATGCCATAAAGAGACTCATATTGAAGATGATTCCATTTCGGTGCCTCATCATGAATTAATTAAAAGGAAGGACTGGGACACCTGTATGGGCTGTCATGATTATCATGGAAATCATGATATGAAATTAGAAACAAATTTAAAACAACGAATTAAACTAAAAAAAATACAATCTTATTTTAATACGGCTCCTTTTCCTTATTCAGGGGAACTTATTCATAAAGCAAAGGAAAGTATTTATGAAAAATAAATTTTTTATTATCAGTGCATTAATTTTAATTAGTCTAAGTATTTATCTTTTTAAATCAGCACCTGAACGATTAGTCGATAGTAGTATTAAAGTGGGTAGTCAATTTCCCGTGCGTGTTTTGTTTCAGGTAGTGGCGGCTGAAAATGCAGTTGCTCGTGCTATTTACACCTCTGATATAGTCGGTAAAGGAAAAAAGGTGGGGTTGAAATATAGTGAAAAATGGAAAAATAAAACATTAGATGCAGGACCATTACCCGCTTTGTTGCTAAGGGAAGTTTCTCGAAATATAGAAAAAAGCCCAGTACCATTGGGGCTTTTTTTAGGTTCGGATTTTCCAATTGCATCAGCTAATAAGTTTTCTGGGTCACAAGTGGAAAAGTTTAATCAGATTAGAGCCGGTTCAAATCCAGCGTTTTTTTATTCTGCCGATATTAAGCGTTATGTCGCTATGTTTCCCGACTATGCAGTATCTGAAGGCTGTGTTACATGCCATAACGACCATCCTGATAGTCCAAAAAAAGACTGGAAATTACATGATATTATGGGCGCGACTACATGGCTTTATCCCGATGAAACGGTTTCATTAGAAGAAATAGTAGAAGCGATATCTGTTGTTCGTGCGGCTATTTCAGCCGCTTATATGATGTACTTAGAAAAGTGTAAAAATTTTCAAAATCCACCTGAGATTGGAGATAGATGGCCAGAAGAAGGTTATTTTATTCCGAACAGTAAAGCTTTTCTTGCCGTTTATGAGAAAGAAGCCTCATTAAAAACTATGCAGATATTATTATCTAATACGGTTATTGACGCTGATAACTCTTTGTAGCAAAAATTGATATCACAATTATATCTTTTATAAGCATTTCACCTCACATTTACAGATAAAATTGATAGTAGTTATCGGCAACTAAAATTATCGAGTTTATTTTTCCGTTGAATAACGTGCTGAGTAACGAAGCGCATCAATCGTATAATTGATCTGCCTCTAATTATTGGCTCATCTCATAAATTCCCTTCTTTTAGATGTCAAATCAGACATATGAATCAGTGTAAATTTTCTTTCACTACATGACATCCTTTATAATACGCGGCTTATCTTTTTAGGTGATGTTGCTTTGTATCTATCACACTATTAATTGAACTTCTTTGGAAAACATGAAAAAAATATTTAACAAAAGCTTCTTTACTAATTTTATTGCGATTGCCATTATCGCTACGGGTTACCTTTGTCCTGTTCATCCAGAAATCATTAAATCAATTGGTTTTTTTGCGCTATCTGGCGCGGTAACAAACTGGATTGCGATACACATGCTGTTTGAAAAAGTGCCTTTGTTGTATGGCTCTGGCGTGATTCCTAATCGTTTTGAAGAGTTTAAATCATCGATTAAAGATTTGATGATGAAGCAGTTTTTTACCTTAGAAAATGTAGAACAGTTTATCCATACTGAAGAGCAACAAGGGGAAAAAATATTAAATCTTGAGCCACTAATGGATGCGGTTGATTATGACAAGGTTTATGAAGGCTTGGTTTCTTCTATTATGGAATCTTCATTTGGCGGCATGTTGCAAATGATGGGTGGGGAAGAGGCTTTAGTGCCTTTAAAAGAACCTTTTACTGAGAAAATGAAATTGACTTTAACAGAAATGGTTGAGTCAGACCGGTTTAAAGAGGCATTAGAGCAAGGTCTTGATGCTCATAAAATAGGTGAAGATATTATCAGTAAGGTGGAAACAGTGATTGATAAGCGTCTAAATGAATTAACACCTCAGTTGGTGAAAGAAATGGTACAAGAGATTATTCGTAAGCATTTGGGCTGGTTAGTCGTTTGGGGTGGTGTTTTTGGCGGCATTATTGGTGCGGGATTTAGTTTTGCATGAAGCCTGTTAAATTAGCTTTTGAATGCTATGGAGACCGTTCTAGGTCTCCTTTGATAATAATACATGGTTTTTTTGCCTCATCACGTAATTGGCGGCAAATGGCTAAGAGACTAGCTGAAGATTACTGTGTTTATGTATTAGATATGCGTAATCATGGCTTGTCGCCACATGCTCCTGAAATGGATTACCCAATAATGGCTGAGGATTTAAAGTCATTTATGGATGAGTATCATTTAGCAACGGCAAGTATTTTAGGCCATAGCATGGGCGGGAAAGTGGCTATGTGGTTTGCTTTGCATCATCCAGAAAGAATCCAGCATTTGGTTGTTGCTGATATTTCCCCTGTTACTTATCAACACAGTTTTGATCATACTATTAATGCTTTAAAGCAACTGCCTTTAAATCAAATATCAAATCGCAAACAAGCGGATGAGTTTTTGTCATCTGCTATTCCTGAACTATCTTATAGACAGTTTTTATTGCAAAATCTGCAACTAAAAGATGGTAGCTATAGTTGGCGTATTAATCTGGATATTTTTTACCATACGGCTGACAATATTATTGCTTTCCCTGATCTTGAATCGGCCTTGCCTTTTATGGGTAAGGTGTTGTTTATTATGGGAGGGAATTCAAATTACACCAATAAAGAAGCGATTGGCGTTTGCTTTTCAAATGCAGAAATTGCTGTGCTAGAAAATGTCAATCATTGGCTGCATGTGGATGCTCCTGAAGAGTTTCTGACTAAAACACTAGGTTTCTTACAGAAAAATTAAAAAAAAACAGGTTCTAGTCGCTATAGAAAGTATGAGGAATAATAGTCTATATAAGATGAACCTAAAAATAGTATTACCCGTTTTCTTTCTTACTTATTCTGTGAGTTTTGCAGATTATTTCTCTGCGCCCTTACTAACAGCAAGTTGGGATATTAATGCAGATTCATCGTATTGTGAACTAAAGCAAGATATACCAAAGTTTGGTATTGCTGATTTCACACATCGGTCGGGTGAGTTACTTCGTTTTTCAATTAGAGATGATGGACCTTCATCTAAGGCCGTTAAGGCGAGTCTGACTATAGATGCTCCTCCCTGGATTCATGACACTGTTGCGTCGCAAGATTATTTGGTTTCTATTGAGCAATCCATTAAAAGTCAGAGATATTCTAGGCTTAGTGTCTATGGAGCAACAGCTGAAACTATGTTGGGTGCGCTTGCAAAAGGATTGTTCCCTAGGTTTGATTATGTCTATTCCACAGTTAATGGGTTCTCTGAAGAAATGCATGTTGTTGTTTCTGCTGTTAATTTCTTAACAACATACCAACAATTTATTTATTGTAGAAAAGCTTTCTTGACGCCTGGTTTTAAAGATGCACGGGAACAAAGTTTGTTCTTTAACTCATCTAGTAAGCAAATTAATAATAGAATAT
>DAOWHF010000038.1:0-3403 GCA_030641565.1 Methylomarinum sp. | reverse complement strand
TTTTGCAGGTTTGTTCGGCCCCAGCATTTTATCCATTAAGGCTTTTAGTCGGTCTGCCTCTTGAATAATAATTTGGGTATATTCTTTTAGCTCAGGATCGGGTAACTCAAGATCTAATAATTGAGCGGCTCCTCTGATGCCGCCTAACGGGTTTTTAATTTCATGTGCTAATCCTTTCACTAACGTACGACTAATGTTCTGCTGTGTGAGTAATTGCTCTTCTTTACTGATACGTAGTTGTCTGTCGACTTGTTGCAGTTCCACTAAAATTTCACTGCGTTGGCCATCTTCTACTAAGGGTGTCGCACTAAAACTAACGGTCATGCTTTGATTGAGATGAACTAAGTTTAATTCTCTATCAACCAAGGGGTCGTCCATCGTGAGGCATTGCCGTAAATCGTTTAACAAGGCAATATTGGATGATTTAAATAATTTCTCAGCGCTCAGGCCTAATAAGTGTTTTGCACTATCAGCCAATAAAATCTCACCCGCAGTATTGATATAGGTCAATATCAATCGATGGTTAAATAATAAGACGGCTTCATTTAGGTGGGCGAGTATTCGTTTATGCACTGTTTTTAAAAGTTTGAGTATGTTAATGGCCAAAATGGGGCTAGCATATTGGATTATAGATATTGTCTAGTTAAATAATGCACAATCCGTACCATAACTACATACTCTTGATTTACTATTAGCCCGTATGAAGCTTGCATAATACGGGGCAGGCTGGTGTAGTATCCGGTATTTCATTTTGTTTCATACGAGCTATCTGCTATTTATGCACAAGTTTGGTACTGCTGCGCAGTTTACGCCCCCTATCAAACTCTCTAGGACTTAAATACATCTGTAGAGTGAATTTACATACACTTTAATGAACAACAAACATACTAAATATTAAAAAACACCAAAAACATTAAACTTTAATGTTCAACTTATCATTAACGCATAAATTTTGCACTATCTTGGTGCAAAAATAACACTATTTTTCTTTTTCTCTCCCTCTACCTAATCATTTCGTTTTAGCTTGTGAAAAACATGGTATACATTGTGCTTAAGCAACAAAGACCAAAAGCAGTACATTAATTATGGTTAAACCAAAAAGAGTTAAGGCTAAATGAGTACTTTAAATAAAACAAAATGACTAACTTGATGATTTTCACCGACCTTGATGGTACTTTACTCAATCATCATGATTACAATTTCACTCAGGCTTTGCCTGCACTAGAAAAAATAAGACAACGACAAATACCTCTCATCATCAACTCAAGTAAAACCTATGCTGAAATAAAAGATATTCGCACACAAATGAACAATAACTGGGCGTTTTCAGTAGAGAATGGTGCAGCCATAATTTTACCAAATGGTAAATTATCAGGTGATAACAATAATCTGCAAAAAATCATCCTAGGCCGTCCGCAAGCGGAGATTTTAGACCTGCTTCAGAATTTGCGTAGTCAACACGGATTTTCTTTTAAAGGGTTTTCTGATCTCAGCAGCAGAGAACTGATGACAGAAACAGGACTGACCGAAATACAAGCAAAGCAAGCCAAGCAACGTCTGGCAAGTGAGCCACTAAAATGGCTAGATGGCGTAGAAAAACTCACCTTATTTAAACGATGCTTAACAGCACAAGGAATGCAATTAATAGAAGGGGGACGCTTTCTTCATGTCATGGGACAAAATGACAAAAGCACAGCAACGGCATGGATATTGAATGCGTTTGGTCAACAGATAAAAACAATTGCTATTGGTGACAGCCAGAATGACAAAAAAATGTTAGAGCAAGCTGATTTTGCAGCAGTTATCCGTAAACCAGATGGCAGTTATTTACAGCTTAATAAAAAACCGGAGCAGGTCATTTATTCGCAACACCCTGCCCCATTAGGATGGCAGGAAGTAATAGACCAACTGTTGGCTAAATTAAATACAGGAGAAAGTAATGAGTGATTTTTTTCAGAACGGTACGATTACCACACTACATCGCCTAAACAAAGACCATGTCAAGAGCATGGAAAACGAATTACAAACCTTTGCTCAACAAAGACCTATGGGACTGGTATTACCCTCTTTGTTTTCCGAATTAAAAGGTCCTGCCCTCAAACCGATTATTGATGAAATCGCCAAAGTATCTTATCTGAATGAGGTCATCATCGGTCTTGATAATGCCAACGCCGATGAGTTTGCCTATGCTAAAGAATTTTTCAGTGTGTTACCTCAACAGCATCGTGTTTTGTGGAATGATGGCCCCAGAATGCGACAACTCAATGTGCACCTCATCGAAAAAGGTATTGCACCCAAAGATCTAGGCAAAGGTCGTAATGTCTGGTATTGCTACGGCTATGCAATTGCGACTGGTCGTTCGGAAGCCATCGCCCTGCATGACTGCGACATCCTAACTTACGATAGAGAATTACTGGCAAGATTATTTTATCCTGTCGCCAATCCAGCCTTTAACTTTGAATTTTGTAAAGGCTATTACTATCGAATGGCAGACCAAAAAATTAATGGTCGTATCTGCCGTTTGCTGGTAACACCATTAATAAGAGCCTTAAAAAAAGTGATCGGTCCCATGGATTACTTAGACTATCTAGACAGCTTCCGATACGCTCTTTCAGGTGAATTTGCAACGCGTATGGACACCATTAAAGAAATCCGCATCCCTAGCGATTGGGGTTTGGAAATCGGTGTATTATCTGAAATGTATAGGAATCAATCGCGTAAACATATTTGTCAGGTAGAAATTGCCGATGTCTATGACCATAAGCATCAAGACTTATCTGCTGACAATATTGATGGCGGATTATCCAAAATGAGTATTGATATTGCCAAAGCCATTTTTCGCAAACTGGCCACTGAAGGTGTGGTATTAAGCAAAGAAATCTTTAGAACACTCAAAGCCACTTATTACCGTGAAGCTCTGGATGCCGTTGAAGCTTACTACAGCGATGCGCTAATCAATGGATTAACCTTTGACCGACATCAAGAAGAAAAAATAGTTGAATTATTTGCCCAGCACGTCATTCTAGCCGGTGATGCATTCTTGGAAAAACCCAGCGAAACACCATTTATACCAAGCTGGAACCGAGTAACCAATGCCATTCCAGATATTCTTGAGCGTTTACGTGATGCGGTTGAAGAAGATAATGCTTAGCAATTAGTAAACAATGAATATAGGATGCGCTGAGGTAACGAAGCGCATCTTGCAACATGATGCGCTTGCTGCCGCCAGCTCATCCTATATTATTAAATCATTTCTAAGCACTTTATCACTAACGGCTTTTCCACTTTATTAGTAAATATTTTACCTCTCTCATTTCAGCTAACAAACGCTGACTTTAATTTATTGATACACTATCGCCTAGTAAATAAACTTAGTAGACACAAGCATCCTCGTTTTTCGGCT